>CBJLVJ010000083.1:0-8472 GCA_966426465.1 uncultured bacterium
CGGCGGGGACGACGCCGTCCAGGGCGAGCTGTTCGCCGGCGAGCTCGGCGGCGGCTCGGACGAAGTCTCGAAACAGCGGATGCGGCCGGTTGGGGCGGCTCTTCAGCTCGGGGTGAAACTGGCTGCCGACCATGAAGGGGTGATCGGCCAGCTCGGCGATCTCCACCAGCCGGCCGTCGGGCGAGGTGCCCGAGAACACCAGGCCAGCCGCGCCCAGCGGCTCGCGGTAGGCGTTGTTGAACTCGTAGCGGTGTCGGTGCCGCTCGAACACGATCGCCTCGTCGTACGCGCAGCCCGCGCGCGTGCCCGGCTTCAATTGACACGGATAGACGCCCAGCCGCATGGTTGCGCCTTTGTCCTCGATGCCGCGCTGCTCCGGCAGCAGATCGATCACCGGGTAGCGCGTGAACATATTGAACTCGGTCGAGTTCGGCTCGTTCGAGCCAAACACGTGGCGCGCGAATTCGATGCACTGCACCTGCATCCCCAGGCACAGTCCGAGGTACGGGACCTTGTTCTCGCGCGCGAACCGCGCCGCTCGCACCTTGCCCTCCACGCCGCGATAGCCAAAGCCACCGGGCACGACGATGCCGTGCAGTCCCTCGAGCGTCCGCTCCCAGTCGTCGTCGGCCTGCTCGAGCAGCTGCGCGTCGATGAACTTCACGATCGGCTTGCGATTGTGGGCCCAGGCAGCGTGGTACAGCGCTTCGCGCACCGAGATGTAGGCGTCTTGTAGCTCCACGTATTTGCCCACGACGCCGATGACCACCTCGTCTTTGACGGTCCGCGAGCGGTGCACGAGCTCGCGCCAGCCATCGAGATCGGCCGGTCGTTCGTTGAGGCCGAGTCGCTCGACGATGAAGTCGCCCAGGCCGGCCTCCTCCAGGATCAATGGCACGCTGTAGATCGTGTCGGCCGTTTCGAGCGGCACCACGGCGCGTCGCTCGACATCGCAAAACAGCGCGATCTTGTCGCGCATGTCGTCCGGCACCGGGTAATCGGAGCGCGCGCAGATGACGTCCGGCTGGATGCCGATCGAGCGCAGCTCCTTGACGCTGTGCTGGGTGGGCTTGGTCTTGAGCTCGCCTGTCGCGCCGACGTATGGCAACAGTGTCAGGTGCACGAACAGCGTGCGATTCCGCTCGAGCTCGCGGTGAATCTGGCGCAGCGCTTCCAGGAACGGCTGACACTCGATGTCGCCCACGGTGCCACCAACTTCGGCGATGATGACCTCGGCGTTGGTCTGCCGCGCGACGCGCTCGATGCGCTCCTTGATCTCATTGGTGACGTGCGGCACGACCTGAATGGTCCCGCCCAGGAAATCTCCCCGCCGCTCACGGCCGATCACGGCTGAATAGATCTGGCCCGTGGTGACGTTGGACAGGCGGGTCAGGTTCTCGTCGATGAACCGCTCGTAGTGGCCAAGGTCCAGGTCGGTCTCGGCCCCATCGTCAGTCACGAAGACTTCGCCGTGCTGGTACGGCGACATGGTACCCGGATCGACGTTGATGTACGGGTCCAGCTTCAGGATGCACACGGAGATACCGCGTGCTTTGAGCAGCCGACCGATCGACGCGACGGTGATCCCCTTGCCAACCGACGAAACGACTCCACCCGAGACGAAGATGTACTTCGTCGCTCGCGTCGTGCCCGTGTGATCCACGGGCTTACAGCCTAACACCTGGCCGGTAGGCACTGACGCATTTGTTCGAGCGTCGCCGGCAGGGTCCGGCACAATCAGCACCAGGATGCGACTGCGCGTTGCTCTCTTGGTCGCCTGGGTAGGGCTCGTGACCGGTTGTCAGACGAGCGCAGCCCCGCTGGCGGCGACGGTCGCGGACGTGGCGGCCACCCCGGTCGTCGGAGCAGCCATCGCGCCGACCCTCGCTTCCCCGACACGACCACCAGCCGCGCCGATCCCGCCGACGCCGCAGGGCGATACGGTCAGAGCGCCTACCCCGGTACGCGGCGCGACACCAGCGCCCACGAGCGCGCCGCCGACGCCCAGGCCAACGAGCCTGCCGACGCAGACGCCGGCGCCCGTCGCAACCGCCGCGCCCGCCATAGCCGCCGCGCCGCTGCCCACGCCCGACGCGACGCGTGTGGCCCAGCAGCAGTACTGCGATAGCGCCTCACCTCCAGGCCACATCCCGTTACCGCCGCTCGCCCCATTCATCCACGTCCCGCAGCCGGATACGCCCAGCCAGCCACCGACGACTCCAGCCGGTGCGCCGCGCAGGGAGGGGTCTGAGCCAGCGCCTCACGTGAGCGCGCCGCGCGTGGCGGTGGTCGATGAAGCGTCCGGCGCGTTGCTCTACGCGCAGGATGCGTTTGCCCGCCAGGCCCCGGCCAGCATCACCAAGATCGTCACCACCATCGTAGCGCTCGAACGCGGGCCAGACATCAAGACGCCATACACGTCCACGGTCAGCGCCAGCGCCCTGGTCGCCTGCGACGGCTCGTCGGTGATGGGCCTTGAACCGAACGACAGCGTCACCCTGGAGACCTTGCTGTACGGCATGATGTTGCCGAGCGGCAACGACGCCGCCGAGCAAGTCGCGGTCCTGCTGGCCGGTTCGCGCGAGCGGTATGTCGCCTGGATGAATGAGAAGGTGAGCTCACTGCACCTGCATGACACGCACTTCGTCACGCCGAGCGGGATGGATGCCGACGAGCACTACTCCACCGCCTACGACATGGCCATGCTGGCGCGGTACGCCATGCAAAACGCCGAGTTCCGCACCATCGCGGCGACGCCGCGTTTCGTGGGCGACGACTATTACATGCACAACCTCAATCCCCTGCTCGGGACGTACGAGGGAACCGACGGTGTGAAGATCGGCTACACCGACATAGCCGGCCGCACCATCGTCGCCTCGGCGACCCGCGACGGACACCGCGTGTACGTGTCCCTGATGGGCAGCCGCAACCTGGCGGGCGACTGCGTCGCGCTGTTCGATTGGGTCTGGAAGACGTTTCGCTGGTAGCGGCTCAGCTCGCCGAGAGCGAACCGACGAAGCCACCACAGGCGGCGCCCGTGAGGCCGACCGCGACAATCATCGCCAGCGGGTTCATGCCCAGGCCCTGTGCGCCGGTGGCTTGTGGCACCAGCATGGCGCCCACCACACCCACGATGACCCCGAGCGCCAGTCCGATCCCGAGCCCACGCGCGGCGCCTAACTCGGAGATACGACTCGCCTGCAGATCCTCGCCGGGAGCCGACAGCAGCGGTTCGTCGAGGAACGACTCGGCCGAGCCCCAGACCGTACCGAGGACAGCGCCGTACACCACGTGCAGGACCAGGTTGCCAATAATCGGCAGTGGGCCGGCACCCAGGCCCAATCCGACGAAGCCACCGCCGACAAGCGGCATGAACACGAGCAGCGAAAACAGCCACGGCACCATGGCGAAGGTAACGCCGCGCTGCCAGCCCGGCCCGCTGAGCCTCCGCTCGAAAAACAGCCCGTACAGCAGCGCCCAGATCAGGCCACCGACGAAGAAGATCGCCGTCGCCGCGTAGAGGTTGGGCTGGGCGGTGTCGATCAGCGCGTTGCTGGTCAGGCCTCGGAACCAGGTGGCCACCGCCGGCACAGGCAGTCGGCCAAGGATGACCGCGGCCACGAAGGCCGCGGCAAACGCCAGGACCATGGCCACCGAGGCGACGAATCCGGCGAGCAACGCCAGCACGACGACATTACCGGCCGTCCCGCTTACCCGCGGATCGATCAGGAGATCTCGACCAGCACCGTCTCTCATCCGCCGGCCTCCTTGGTAAGACGAACCCTACCTCAGCACGCGGCACGCGTCCACAATGGTTAGACGCGTTCGAAGCGCTCCACGTCGAGGACGAAGATGGTCGCGCCGCCGACTTCCACTTCGACGGGGTACGGCAGGAAGAACTCGCCAGGCTCCATGACCGCGGGGATGGCCGTGATCTGCTGCTGACGGGTCGTGCAGTTCTCGCGGATCGTGTGGAGCACGGTGTCGACGTCGGCCTCGTCGACGCCGACGAAGATCGTCGCATTGGCTTCGCGCAAGAACCCGCCCGCGGTCTTGATGCGCGTCGCACGGAAGCCGCGGTTCGAGAGCTGCGCAAGCAGGCCGTTGGCGTCCTCAGCTTGAATGACGGCCACCACGAGCTTCACGGCTCGAGCCCCATGTGCACCGCAAGCGCGGCCCAGATCCGATCGGCCAGCACATCGGGTGGGTCCGACGCATCGAAGCAGCGCCAGCGTTTGGGATCGGCGCTGGCCAGCGCCAGGTATGCGGCTCGCACACGCTGGTGGAAGGCGAGCGTCTCTTCCTCGAAGCGATTCCACCCTGGCGTGGCGTGCTTTCGCTCCAATCCGGCCTCCACGGGCAAATCGAGGAGCATCGTCATGTCTGGCTCCAGACCGGCGGTTGCGAAGGATATCACCGACTCGAGCGCCTGTACGTCAAGTCCTCGGCCGGCGCCCTGATAGGCGAGCGTCGAATCGGCGAAGCGGTCGCACACGACCACCTCGCCACGCCCGAGCGCCGGGCGAATGACCTGCTCGACGAGCTGCGCGCGCGAGGCGTTCATCAGCAGGGCTTCGGCGCGGGCCACCAGCTGCAGGTCCCCGCGCAGCAGCAGCAGCTCGCGCAACTGATCGCCCAGCGGGGTGCCGCCTGGCTCGTGCGTCGCCAGGGCCGGCACCCCGCGTGAACGCAGGCGCTCGACGAGCGCACGGGCCTGGACCGACTTGCCCGACCCTTCTGTGCCCTCGAACGTGATGAACAGTGTGCTCAGTCCGCCTTCGAGATCCGCACGCGCCGGTACGGTTCTTTGCCCGTGCTGCGCGAGGCCAGATTGTGCTGCTCGGCCAGCTGGTGCTGCAGCCGACGGATATACGCGCTCTGCGGCGACAGCTCGACCGGCGCCGAGGTCTCGAGCACGTGGGCGATGGCCTCCTCCGTCTCGCGTAGCGCGTTTTGCGCGGTACCCGGTACGGGCGCTGCGTCCAGATGGGAGATGTGCAGCAGCTCTTGCTCGATGTTGCCCGACGAGTTTGAGCGCAAGACGTGCACGGGTACGCCGCTGGCTTCCGCGTCGCGCAGCGCCTGCGGCTTGCGCCGGTAGTAGTTGCGCACGGTCAGCACGACATCCGCCTGGCGCTGGTCGCCGACGACTTGAGCCGGCAGGCCCAGGCTGCGAATCTGCGACTCGAGGCGCGATCGGTTGACGCCGAAGGGATAGATCCGCACGGCCTGGCGCCCGTTGCGGTGAGACGGCGCCGCCGTCGGATCGACGGCCGCACGGCGATCGATGGTCGGCGCGGCGCGACGTTCCTCGAACCCGAACTCATCCGCGATGCCGCCACTGCGCGGCCGTCCGCGGGTGGTTGGGCTAAAGGCCGGGTGATCAGCATCGGGCAGCGGCGCCGTGCGGCTGCGCGGCATGAGCGGCTCTTCGATCAGCACCTCACCATCGGGCGCGCGACGGCGCACCGTCGGCAGCACGGGCTGGCCGCGCAGGATCCCGTCGATGACCTCCGAGACGTTCTCGTGGACCGCCACGTGGCTCCAGTTCTGGATCTCCACGACGACGTCGAACGTAGGCGGCGCCTTGCGCTCGAGCACCGACTTCTGCGTGCCGCGCCGACGCGCTTCCTCGTCGCTGAGCGTGACGCTCTGGATGCCGCCGATCAGGTCCGACAGCGTCGGGTTCATCATCAGGTTCTCGAGCGTGTTGCCGTGCGCAGTCGCGACGAGCTGCACACCGCGCTCGGCGATGGTGCGCGCCGCAGCCGCCTCGAGCTCGGTGCCGATCTCGTCGATGACGATGACCTCAGGCATGTGGTTCTCGACGGCTTCGATCATGACCGCGTGCTGCATCGACGGGGTGGGCACCTGCATGCGGCGCGCGCGCCCGACGGCCGGGTGGGGAATGTCGCCGTCGCCGCCGATCTCGTTCGAGGTGTCGACGATCATCACGCGTTTGCCGAGGTCGTCGGCGAGCACGCGCGCGGCCTCGCGCAGCAACGTCGTTTTGCCCACACCGGGGCGGCCCATCATCAGGATGCTGCGGCCGGATTCGACGATGTCGCGGATGATGGCGACCGTGCCGAACACGGCGCGGCCGACGCGGCAGGTGATGCCGACGATGCGCCCTTCGCGGTTGCGAATGGCCGAGATGCGGTGCAGGGTGCGTTCGATGCCGGCGCGGTTGTCGTCACCGAAGGCGCCGATGCGCTGGAGGACGTAGTCGATATCCTCCTCGCGCACGGCGTGTGTCGACAGCAGCACCTCGCGCCCGGGCATACGCGCCTCGGGCTCTCGACCCAGGTCCATGACCACTTCGAGCAGATCGCGTCGATCCTGAAGCGCCTCGAGCGGGTCGCAGATGTGCGGCGGCAATACCTCCAGCAACTGGTCGAGATCGTCCGTCACGATCTCGGTCGTGCCCGCAATCCGCAGTCCACGAGGGTTACGTGAATCCTGAGCCGCCATCGGCTTAGCCTCCCACCACGTTCGCGGTGACCAGGCGCGGCTCGCGAACCCGCGCGGCGAGCAGCTTCACGAACAGCTCGTGTTGCGCGGCAAGCTGAAAACCTGCGCGCTGCAGCGCTGACGCGAGATACGGCTGATAATCGCGCGCAACGATGTAGACCGGCGCTTTCGGGCTCACCTGGAGCAGCGCATATCGCAAAAGTCGGTCCGCGGCATCCTCATAGCGAGGGTGCACCAGCAGCTCCATGAACTGGCTGCGCTGGCCGAACGTCACTTCCAGCCAACCAACGATGGATGTGCCCAGCTCCCACACGTACTGCTGGCGTGAGCCAGTGAAGCTCGGCTGCCAGCGCTTTCGGCCGGGATACAGCGCGCCCCATTCCTCGAGCGTCATGGCCTCGGCTGCGCGGACCGGGGCAGGCACCGCTGCCATGTAGAGCTGGAACAGGGTCTGCTCATCTGCTCGAAGGCGTGGTCGCGCCTCGAACAGATCGGTGCGCTCAATTTTGAATCCCGGTGACAGCACATACAGATCGCTCGACGTGAAGCGCTCGAAAGCGGCTCGACGCGCGACGTGCTGGGCGCGCCCCCGACTCGGCGCTTCGAGGAAGACGCGTCGCGCGGCGTGCGAACCGGCGCAGGCTGCGACCTGCTCGAGCAGATCAGCCGCGACGCTGTCCTCGGCGGGCTCGGCGTGCAGATGCGCCACGTCCCACACCAGACCGCCCGCACGCGGGCGCGCGACCGCCAGGCCGACGACTCGGCCGGCCTGCTCGGCGACCCAGCTACGTTGGCCGCCAGGGCGGTGGGCCAGCGACCCTGAGACCAGGTTGAAGTATGGCAATTGCCCGCTCTCGGGCTCGACATGCGGCCAGTTGTGGGCCGTGATCTCAGTGCCGCCCGCGCGCCGCTGGAATGCTGCAAGCGCCACCACGTCAATTGGGCGCAGCGTGCGGATTAGCATCTTTGGGGCCGGACGGCCCACATTATCGCACGGCTCGCCGCGCCTCGCGGCCTTTCAGCGTCATGGGGGAGCTTACGCGTGACTCAGCTCGAAACCCGACCAGAACTACCGTTGGCTCCTCGAGAGCGCGAGCGCGTCGTCGTGGCTGCGCCGCCACGCTCCCTGCTTTCGACAGCGCTCCAGACGGTCATGCTGCTGTTGCTGCTGGGCATCCTGGCAGCGGTGCTGCTGGTGTTGTTCGCCGTCGCATCGCTGGTCAATGTGCCAGGCCAGGTTGCCGGCGGCGTCGGCTCGCAGGTCAGCGGCGTGGCCACCCAGGCTGGCCGGGCGGTCAGCGGCGCGCAGCAGGCCCTGCAAAACGCCACGGACCCGAACCACCCACCGACCGGCCTTGTCTACGACACGGAATTCAGCGCGTTGCAGACCTGGCATGTCGGCGATGGTCTGCCAGGCGGCACCGAGTACGTGCTGACGGTCCAGGGCATCAAACGTCGCGACGGCGCCGATTCGCCGGACACCGCGCTCTACGCGGTGGTTCACGCTCAGCTCCGCCAACCGCGCGAAACGCGCCTGCTCGGCCAGGTCATCCGCTCCGACACTGATCCGCACGATTACGCCGTGTACAAAGGCGAAACCTTCCGCATCGGTCGGGTGGTGTATCGCGTGAACTGGATCAGCCAGGACGACAACGGCCTGGCGGCCGGTGTGGTTCGCCGCCCCGACGCGGTCACCGCGCCGTTGAAGCTCGACTACCCGTGAGCGAGGCGCTCGACCTGGGCGGGCCAAATCCCTGGCGCACATGCTCGAGCCGGGTGGTGTACGACAACGGTCGGCTGCGGCTGTGCGAGGACGAGGTCATCCAGCCCGACGGCGAGCCCGGCAGCTACACCTACCTGGAGCTGAACGGGCTGGTGGTGGCGATCGTGCCGGTCGACGACGACCGCCACGTCTATCTCGTGCGCCAGTGGCGTTACCCCTGGCGCCGAAACTCCTGGGAGATTCCAGCCGGCCACGGCGAGCCAGCAGATACGCCGCTC
>CBJLVJ010000084.1:0-8463 GCA_966426465.1 uncultured bacterium
CGAGCCCGGGCGGATGTCGCCGGCCGAGAAGACGCCAGGTACAGAGGATGGCAGATGGGCGTCCCCCGCACCGTGGCCGCTCGGTTCGAGCTCGACCACGTCCCGTACGAAGGCGGTGTTCGGCTCGAGGCCGACGTAGACGAACACGCCGGCCACGTCCTGCGAGCGGGTCGCGCCGTCGCTGCGCAGCACGATAGACGAGACGGTGCCGCTGCCAACGATCTGCACCACCTCCGTGTTGAGCGCCGTGTCCACATTGGGTAGCGCCGCCAGGCGGTCGACCGCGACGCGCTGGGCCCTGGTGAAGGCCGGGCCACGATGGACCACGGTCACCCGTCCGACCTGCTGAGCCAGCACGGCGGCCTCGTCCAGCGCCGAGTCGCCGCCGCCCACCACACACACGTGTTTGCCGACGAAGAACGGGGCGTCGCACGAGGCGCAGTGTGAGACACCGCGGCCGGTGAGCTCAGCTTCGCCCGGGATGCCCAGGCGTCTGAGCGCCGAGCCGGCGGCGATCACGACCGCGCGGCTGCGCAGGTCCGTAGTCTGGCAGCGCAGGACACGCGTGTCGCCGTCGAGCTCCAGGCCGGTGGCGGTGTCCATGAGGAACTCGGCCCCGGCGGCTTCCGCCTGCTCCTGGACCAGTGGACCCAGGTCGCAGCCGGACACGCCCTGCGGGAAGCCGGGATAGTTCGCGACCTTCTCCACATTGAGCACCTGGCCGCCGCTGGCCAGGTGTTCGACCAGGACCGTGCGTAGTCCGAAGCGCGCGCCGTACATCGCCGCGGTCAGCCCCGCCAGGCCACCGCCGACGATCGTCAGGTCATACTCGTCCGCCATGCGCGCTGCTCCCGCTCAGTCTACGGCCGCCCTGCTCTGCCGCGGCTGCTTCGATCTCCCGGCCATTACCTCTGGCCCAAAGGTCCCCCAACGGAGTGTTTTTCCCGAAGGGTCCCACGGAGTGGCCCTGCCGAGGGGTTTCCTCAATCCAACATTGGGAACCTGACGAGCGTAGGGGGGCTCGGCGCCACGGGGCGAATGCGGGCGGTGGCCGACAGGCCGCAACGTAGAATGAGTGCGTATGGCTGTGGAAGAGCAGACACCGCTTCGCCTTGTCGGCAAGCGAGTCAAGCGGGCCGACTCGCCCGAGCGTTTGACCGGTCAGGTGCGTTACACGGGTGATCTGGTTCTGCCGGGGCTGCTGTACGGCCGCCTGGTACGAAGCCCCCACGCCTCGGCGCGCATCGTGTCCGTCGACAAGTCGGCCGCCGAAGCCACGCCGGGCGTGGTGGCCGTGCTGACCGCCGAAGACCTGCCCGTCAACGACATCCGCGGCGCCGTCGAGAGCCGCAGCATCATGATGGCGCTCGAACGTACGACGTACGTGGGCCAGCCCGTCGCGGTGGTTCTGGCCGAAAGCGAAGCTGCGGCCGAGG
This sequence comes from uncultured bacterium, assembly GCA_966426465.1. Taxonomy (GTDB): domain Bacteria; phylum Chloroflexota; class UBA6077; order UBA6077; family CF-72; genus CF-72. The sequence continues at coordinate 1,437 of CBJLVJ010000084.1, forward strand.
ACGGCGCCGAGCGTGTCGAAGTCGACTACGAGCCGGCCGCGGCGGCGATCGACCCGCTCCAGGCGCTCCAGCCGGATGCCCCGGTGGTGCGCCTGAGCACCAATGGCAGCGACGAAGAGCTGGGCATGCACGGCGCAGCCGGCGGCGGCAGCGAAGCCGAGGCACCACAAGCACCGAACGTCGCCAGCCACCAGCGCTACCACCGCGGCGACGCGGACAAGGCGCTCGCCGAAGCGGACGTGGTCGTGGAGCGCGAGTACCGCACGCCGTGGGTCCACCAGAGCTACATGGAGCCACAGGTGTGCGCGGCCACCGTCGACGCCCTGGGCAACGTCGTGGTGTACGCCTGCACGCAGGCGATGTTCCGTACGCGCGACACCGTGGCGGCCGTGCTCGGCAAGTCGCCGTCACAGGTGCGGGTCTACGCGATGCCGGTCGGCGGCGGCTTCGGCGGCAAGTTCGGGCTGATCGAGCCACTGGTCGCCGCGTGCGCCGTTGCCACGGGGCGGCCGGTGCGCTTCGCGTTCACGCGCAACGAAGACTTCAGCGCGGCCAATCCGGCCCCGTCGTCGATCTTTCGCATCAAGGCCGGTGCCCGCAAGGACGGCACGTTTACGGCTCTGAAAGGCGAGGTGATCTTCGATGCGGGCGCCAAGGCCGGCGCGCCGGCCGCGCACGCGGCGCTGTGTCTGGGGGTGTTCTACCGCTGGGAGAACCTGGACATCGACGCGACCGAGGTGGTCACCCACAAGACGCCGACCGGCGCGTACCGCGCGCCTGGCCTGCCGCAGGCGATGTTCGCGGGTGAGAGCCTGGTCGACGAGCTGATCGACAAGCTGGGGCTGGACCAGATCGAGACGCGCAAGAAGAACGCCGCGCGCGGCGGTGACATCCGCCCGGACGGCACGCCCTGGCCGCCAATCGGGCTGGTGCAATGCCTGGAGCGCGCCGAGCCGATCTACCGCGCCGAGCAAGCCGCGGCAGGCCCGGGCGAAGGCGTCGGCGTGGCCCTCGGCGGCTGGTTCGGTGGCACCGAGCCGGCCTCCGCGCTGTGTCGACTGGAATCCGACGGAACCCTCAAAGTGGCGATTGGTTCGGTCGACCTGACGGGCACCAACGCCGGTTTGCAGGTCGTCGCCGCCGAGGCGTTTGGCTTCGACAGCGCGGATCAGGTGCGCGTCTCGACCGTGGACACCGACGCGGCGCCGTACGCGGGCGCGACCGGCGGCAGCAAGACCATGTACACCATGGGTCCGGCTGTGCTGAAGGCGGCCCAGGAAGCGCGTGAGCGGGTGCTCAAGATTGCCGCCGCGGAGCTCGAGGCGGCGGTGGACGACCTGGAGATGGTCAACGGCGAGGTTCGCGTCAGGGGCGTGCCCGGCAAGGTCAAGACGCTGCGCGACATCTACAAGCTGAGCGCTTCGTTCGGCGCCAAGTACGAGCCGGTCATCGGTAAGGGCGAGTCGGCGATCACCCAGCGCAGCCCCGGCACCGGTGTCCACATTGCGCGCGTGCGGGTGGACGCGGACACCGGCCGCGTCGAGCCGGTGCGCTACGTGGTCGTTCAGGATGTTGGGCGGGCGATCAATCCGGCGCTCGTCGAGGAGCAGATCCACGGCGGCGGAGCCCAGGGTGTCGGCTGGGCCGTGTACGAGGAGATCGTCCACGACGAATCCGGCGCGCCGATCACCGCCAGCTTCATGGACTACACCGTGCCGAAGGCGCGCCAGCTACCGGAGCTCGACGTGGTGCTGGTCGAAGTGCCGTCGCCGATCGGACCGTACGGCGCCAAACCCGTGGGCGAGCCGCCGGTCATTCCGGGTGGCGCGGCGGTGGCCAACGCGGTAGCCGATGCGACCGGGGCACGTGTGACAGAGCTGCCGCTCACGCCCGAGCGCGTGCGGCGAGCCATGCAGGTGTAACGCCTCAGCGCAGGTCGCGGAAAAAGGCGCGCACGTCCTCGGCCAGCCGTTCAGGCTGTTCGAGGGCGGCGAAGTGCCCGCCTGTCGGCGAGACGGTCCAGCGCTGGACGTTGAACGCCCGCTCGGCCAGCGAGCGAGGCGGGTGCAGGATGTCCTTCGGGAACGACTGGTAGGCGGTCGGCACTTCCACGCGCTGGTCGCCTGCCGGCAACGGCCAGCCGTCGTGCTGGCGTGAATAGTACGGCCAGAACGAGCTGCCGATCGCGCCGCTCACCCAGTACAGCATGATGTTGGTCAGCAGGTCGTCTCTGGAAAAGCTCCGTTCCACGTCACCGTCGCAATCGCTCCAGGTGCGGAACTTCTCGACGATCCACGCCGCGAGTCCAACCGGTGAGTCGGTCAACGCGTACGCGAGCGTCTGCGGTTTGGTGGCCTGGATGGTCGAATAGCCGGTCTCTTCGCGCAGCCAGTGCTCGAGCTCGGCGCGATACGCGGCAAGCTCCGCGTCATCGGGGCTGGCTTGCGTCGAAGGCGGCTCCCGACGGAGTGGCATCAGGTTCAGGTGGATGCCCACCACGTGCTGGGGCTCGGTGAAGCCGAGATAGGCCGAGATAAAAGACCCCCAGTCGCCGCCCTGTGCCGCGAAGCGCTGATACCCGAGCACGTCGCGCATCAGCTCGGTAAACGCCCGGCCGATGTCGGGCACGCCGAAGCGCGGCTGGCCCGGGCGGAAGGACAGCGTGTAGCCCGGCAGTGACGGCGCCACCACGGTGAACGCATCGGCCGCATCGCCCCCAAACCGCGCCGGGTCGGTCAGCATTGGAATGATCTTGTGGAACTCCCAGATCGAGCCCGGCCAGCCGTGCGACAACAGCAGCGGCATCGGCTGGGGTCCGACGCCAGGCACGTGCAGGAAGTGCAGATCGATCCCCGCTACTGGCGCGGTGTACTGCGGAAACTCGTTCAGACGCGCTTGCTGGGCCGACCAATCAAAGTCATCGCGCCAGTAGCTCACCAGCTCTTGCAGGTACCTGAGGTCCGTGCCGAACTGCCAGGGCGACCCGTGCGGCGGCTCGTCCGGCCAGCGCACACGCTGCAAGCGCTCGCGCAGGTCGACCAGCACGCTCTCGGGGACATCCAGCGTGAACGACCGAGCGACGCTCACGTGGCCGGTCACACGCGCGTATCGTAGATGGCCCGCTCAAAGCGGGCGAAGACGTCGAGGACGCCTGGATCGGCGAATGGCAGGATCTGGGTAGCCAACACGCCGGTGACGCGCCGCGCCGGGTCGAGCCAGTAGTAGGTGTTCGCCAGCCCTGCCCAGGCCAGGCTGCCGGCGCCACGGCCGGTCGGCGCCTCCTCGGTGCTGATCATGTAGCCGAGGCCCCACTTCTTGACCATGCCGGGGAAGAACTCCGCGTCGTTGCTCGAGCCAGGCACGGCCGTCTTCATGGGTCCCACCGTCAGCTCGCCGATGTGGTTGCGGCTCATCTCGTCGACGGTCTGGGCCTGAAGCACGCGCGCGTCGCCCAGCTGGCCGCCGCCCAGCAGCATACGCAGGAACTTCAGATAGTCGGGGCCGGTGCTGTAGAGGCCGCCACCGCCCATGAAGAATTCCGGCTCCTGGGGGACCTCGAATGGGATGGGTGTGAGTGAACCGTCTGGCTGCCGTGCATGCATGGCTGCCTGGCGGGTGCGCTGATCCGCGCGGAGGACAAAGCCCGTGTCACGCATGTCGAGTGGCGTGAAGATGTGCTCGCGGAAGTAGTCCTCGAGCGACTGTCCGCTGAGCCGCTCCACGGTTTTGCCGGCCCAGTCGATGCTGATGCCGTACTCCCAGCGTTCGCCCGGGTCGCACACCAGCGGCGTCTGGAGCGTGACGTTCTTGCAGGAGATGATGTTCGGTACGCCAGCATGCTGGTAGTAGCGCAGCATGTCCTGGTTCCACAGGTCGTACGTGAAGCCGGCGGTGTGCGTCAGCAGATGGCGCAGGGTGATGGGTCGGCGCGGTGGACGCAGACGGGGTGCGCCGGCGTCGTCGAAGCCATCCAGCACCTGGATGCTGCGCAGCTCCTCCACTTTCTCAGCGAGCGGCTCGTCCAGGCCAATACGGCCTTGCTCGACCTGCTGCATGGCCGCCACCGAGGTCACGGCCTTGGTCATGGACGCGATCCATACCACGGTATCGAGCGTCATGGGCTGGTCCTTACCCGCCTCGCGTGTGCCGAAAGCGCCTTCGTAGACGATGCCGCCATCGTCCGCCGCCAGCGCCACCACGCCTGCAGCTACCCCCGCCTCGACGGCGCGCTCGAGTACCTGGTCCACTCCGCTTGCGACGACCATCGTGTGGCCCTCCCTTTCGCCAGGCTGCCGTGGCGATAGTAGCGCGAGTCACGCGCTGAATTCCTGGGCGCGCAGCCTGGGCAGCAGGACGCGGCGCACGTAGAGCAAACCATCGAGCGCGCGGCGGTCGGCGGGGGTCTCGCCGAGGGTCATGGTGTGGGCGGCGCAGCGGACGGCGCGCTGGCCGTCGGCGAAGCATTCGCAGTTGTGGGCGACCGCGGCGGCGAGGTCGCGGCGTTCGCGCGGGGTACCGGGGAAGATGAACAGGTTGGCCATACCTGCGAGCATCCACTCACATGGCACACTAAGTCAATTGTTTTCTTGACTTACTGTCCCAAGGTACAGGCGGCCTGGTGCCGTGCCCCCTTCGGGTTCCCAGTCATTTGGACCGACCCCCTGCACCAGGCCCGCTCCGCGGGGCACGCCTTCGGCGAGTGACCGCTCCGCGGGGGCACGCCTTCGGCGAGGGGCCACTGCGCGGGGGAACTGCCTTCGGCGAGGGACCGCTCCGCGGCGGGTACTTTTCGGCGAGCCACCGCTGCGCGGGGGGCGGGGATTGCGCTCAGCACGAGGAACGGTAGGGGCGGAGGCCTTCAAAAAAGCAGGGCTGGGCGGGGATCCCCCGGGCGGGTGTATTCGGGGGAGTACCAAGCGCCGATGCTCTGGGTAACGAAACAGCCGTTGTATGCACACTCCTTTGCCAACCCCACCCGCGCTTCGCTTCGTCTCCAGGCCCGCCGCGCCGGAGCCACCGCCCACCGGCTTCGTGCCCCGCGTGCCAGACTCGTTGGAGGCCAGCGGCCTCAGCGCGATGTCCGTCGAGGAGCACCTGCTGCGCCACCTGTACGCCCACCCGCAGAGCTCAGGCGCACAGCTCGCCGCGGCCTGCGGTCTCAGCTTCCAGGCAGTCATCGGACCCATCATCAGCACCTTGCGCCAGGACCACCTGCTGGAAGTGCGCGGCCAGCGCGGCATTGGCGAGGCGGGCTACGCCTACGTGCTGACCAGCAAGGGTACGGCGCGGGCGCTCGAAGCCCTCGAGCGGACGCTCTACCGCGGGCCCTTGCCCGTGCCGATCGCCGACTACATCGCGTCCGTCCAGGCGCAGCGCATCGACGCCAGACTGGTGACCAGCGAGCGCGTGCGAGAGGCCTTTGCCGACCTGCTCGCGACCGACTCGGTGTGCGACAAGATCGGTCCCTCGATCATGTCCGGCTCGGCGCTGTTTCTGTTCGGCGCGCCAGGCAACGGCAAGACAGCTATGGCCGAGCGCATCTCGCGCGTGCTGAGCGAGCCAATCTATATTCCGTACGCGCTCGAGGTGGATGGCACGGTGGTCAAGCTGTTCGACCCACTGGTCCACCATGCGGTCCAGGCCGGCTCCACGTCGGGTGTCGACCAGCGCTGGGTGCGCATCGAGCGCCCACTGGTGACCGCCGGTGGCGAGCTCACCCTGGCCGGTCTGGACCTGTTGTGGAGCGCCGCCGGGCGCTACTACGAGGCGCCACTCCAGTTGAAAGCCAACTGCGGCGTGCTGCTCATCGACGACTTCGGCCGCCAGCGTGTCCAGCCGATAGACATGCTCAATCGCTGGATCGTGCCGCTCGAGAAGCAGGTCGATTATCTCACGCTGGTCACCGGCCAGCGCGTCCAGGTGCCATTCCAGCAGATGCTGGTGTTCGCCACCAACCTGGAGCCAGGCAGCCTGGCAGATGAAGCGTTCCTGCGTCGGATCCGCTTCAAGCTGCGGCTGGATGATCCGACACCGGAGCAGTTCGAGGAGTTATTCCGTCGGGAATGCCAGTCGCGCGGTGTCACATACTCGGCGGATGGTGTGCGCTACCTGCTGGAGCGCTGGTGGGCGGACCGCCCGATGCGCATGTGCCAGCCACGCGACGTGGTGCACCAGATCGCCGCGATCGCGCACTATCGCGGGCTGCCGCCGGACGGCGGTTCGCGGATGCTGCTCGACGAAGCGTGCGCGAGCTATTTCGCCGTTTAGCGTGTGCCGATGGCGATCGGGAAGCTGACGACCGCTTCGCGGCCGCTCACCGACGAGCGCGCGTACACGAACAGGGTGTGCCCGCCGCCGAGGCGGCTCAGGTCGGCGGTAACGGTGAAGCCGGTGGCGACTGGCTGACCGAGCACGCCTTCGCCGACCAGCTGGCCACCCGAGTCGCGGTTGTCGACAAAGACTGACACGCGATCGACACCGCTGCCAGAGCTGGCGGCACGGTCGAACGCCACGCCTTGCATGACGTACTTGCCGCGCGGCAGCAGGTCGCCGGGCTGGGGGTTGCCGACGCTGAGCACCAGACTGGGGCCTGGCTGCGTGATCGCCGCCAGGCCGGCGCGCGGGCGCGGCGTGGCTGCCGTCGTGGCCGCGGACGACGTGGCCGCTGCCGGACGGGGCGCTGCCTGGGCCACACTCGGCGCCTCGAGCACCGCTGGCGCCAGCGCCATCAGCGGTGACGTGACACGCGGCGCTTCGACCAGTGGATTGGCGGGCACGCCGCTTTCCACCAGCAACACCGGGTAGCCGTTCGACTGAAAGCCCGGCGGATCGGATGCCTGCGGCACGCGCGTGGGTGGCAGCGGCACCTCCCAACCATTGTCGGAGCGTCTGGCGGTGGACCCGAAGCCGAGCGGGTCGATCAGCCGTGCGGTCGTGCCCGCAGCGTCGACATTGACCGTGGCGGGTCCATCGCCCGTTCTCCACAGCACCTGCACCCGCGAGTGATTGCTGAAGTCGTCGAAGACGA
>CBJLVJ010000085.1:0-8444 GCA_966426465.1 uncultured bacterium
ACCTACGAGTCCATCGCCCAGAAGGTCCAGGCCGATCTGAAGAAGGTCAACATCGACGTCCAGCTGGTGCCCGAGGAATTCAGCGTGATGTTGACCAAGTACCGCGCGAAGGACCGCACCGCGGTCATCTCGTACAACCAGCCCGACTATCTCGGCGCATCCGACTGGGCGGGGCAGATGATTCTCAACACGTGGGCGCCGCGCCTGCACTACGACAGTAAGGAGGCCCAGGACCTGGCCAACCAGGCCAACGCGGCGACCGACCCGCAGAAGCGGATCGAGCTGTACCAGCAGATGTTGCAGCTGCTCGTCGACGAAGGCCCATACGTCATGCTGGTCCAGGGCAAGGCGCCTGTCGTGTACCGCAGCAACGTGCAGGGCTGGGTCTATTTCCCTATCGGCGACGCGCGCTTGTACGGCGTAAGCAAGACGTAGACAACGTTCGTGGGGGCGTACATCGCACGCCGCCTGCTGCTGATGGTCGTGGCGGCGCTGGGAGTGACGCTGATCTCGTTCGTCATCTCCCACGCCGTGCCAGCCGATCCTGTCGTGTCGAACCTGGGCCAGCAGGCGTCCCAGCGACCCGAGATCGTGGCCGCCTTCAAGCAGCGCTGGGGCCTCGACAAGCCCCTGTACGAGCAGTATTTCGCGTTCATGGGCAATCTCGTCCACGGTGATCTGGGAACCTCGATCAATACACGCCGCCCGATCGCCACTGACGTGTCCCAATTCCTGCCCGCCACGGTGGAGCTGTCGACGGCGGCGATCCTGTTCGCGCTGGTCGTCGGCCTGCCGCTGGGCACCTTCGCTGCGCTGTATCGCGATGGCCCGATCGATCACCTGGCTCGCCTGGTTTCGCTGGTCGGCGTCTCCATTCCAATCTTCTGGCTGGCCACCGTGTCGCTGGTCATCTTCTACGCCGCCTTGCAGCTCGCGGTCGGGCCGGGTCGGCTCGGACCGCAAATCCAGGCGCCGCCGCCTGCCACCGGTTTTCTCACGGTCGACAGTCTTCTGGCGGGCGATCTGCCGACGTTCCGCAGCGCGGTCGATCACCTGATGCTGCCCGGCATCGTGCTCGGCAGCTCGGTCATGGGCCTGATCACCCGCGTCACGCGCTCGTCACTGCTCGAAGTGCTCGGCCAGGACTACGTCCGCACCGCGCGCGCCAAAGGCCTCGTGGAGCACCTGGTCATCAGCCGCCACGCCCTGCGCAACGCGCTGATCCCGACCGTGACCGTGCTCGGCCTGGCCTACGGCAGCTTGCTGTCGGGCGCGGTGATGACCGAGACGATCTTCGCCTGGCCCGGGCTCGGTCGTTACGCCTATCAGTCGGCGATCACAAACGACTTTCCGGCCATCATGGGCGTGACGTTCGTCATCGCGCTGATCTACATCATTGTGAACCTGCTGGTCGACCTCGCCTACGCGCTGCTCGATCCCCATATTCGGTACGGCTGAGATCGCGTGGCGACCACCTCGATCGACCTGACCGCCGCGCCCCTGGTGGCGGCTGCGCCCGCCGCCGTTCGTCAGCGACGGCGCGTGTGGCAGGTGTTGCTGCGCAACCGCATGGCCGTCAGCGGGGCTATCGTCGTCGTGGCCTGGGTGGCCGTGGCGCTGCTCGCGCCGCTGATTGCGCCTTACGACCCGATCGATCAGCAGGTCCGCCAGCGCCTGCAGGGGCCGTCGGTCGGGCACCTGCTCGGCGTCGACGAGCTCGGCCGCGATGTCTTCAGCCGCGTGCTGTATGGTGGGCGCGTCTCGCTGCCGGTGGCGGCCATCGTGGTGGTCGTGGCGACGCTGTTCGGCACGCTGTATGGCGGGCTGGCCGGTTTCGGCGGCAGGTGGCTCGACGAGAGCGCGATGCGCATCGTCGACATGGTGCTGGCGTTTCCGTCACTGATTCTGGCCATGGCCATCGCCGCCGCGCTCGGGCCGAGCATCCAGAATTCAATGCTCGCGCTGCTGCTGGTGTGGTGGCCGCCGTACGCGCGCGTGGCGCGCGGGCAGGTGCTCGGCTTGAAGCACCGTGACTTCGTCACTGCCGCGCGGGCGCTTGGCTTGTCGGAAGGGCGGATTCTGCTGCGGCACGTGCTGCCGAATGCGCTCGCGCCGGCGCTGGTGTTGACCACCATGGACTTCGGCAACGCGATCATCATCACCGCCGCGCTGAGCTTTCTGGGCCTCGGCGCGGTGCCGCCCACACCCGAATGGGGCGCCATGGTGGCTGAGGGGCGCGAGCTGATCCAGCAGTGGTGGATCTCCACCTTCCCCGGCATCGCCATCTTCAGCGTGGCCATGGCCTGCAACTTCATCGGCGACGGCCTGCGCGACGCCATCGACCCCCAACTCCGCGCGCGGTAGCTCAAATCGCTGACGAGCTCCAGGCGCGCGACCGCCAAAAGAACTGCATATGAAGCACTTGCTCTGTGCAACGTGCTGGTGCAGAATCGCAAGTTCGGCTTACAATGGAAAGCGTGGCTGGGCGGAGCTACGGGCAGTTCTGCGGCCTGGCGCGCGCCCTCGAGCTGGTCGGTGAGCGCTGGGCGCTGCTCATCGTGCGCGATCTGCTGGTCGGCCCGCGGCGCTTCACCGACCTGCGCCAGGGCCTGCCGCGCATCCCGACCAACGTCCTGTCCGAACGGCTCAAGGAGCTGGAGCACGCTGGCGTGGTGCGGCGGCGGTTGCTACCTCGGCCGGCCGCGTCGGTGGTGTACGAGCTGACCGAGTACGGCAGCCAGCTCGACGACGCAGTCATGCGCCTGGGGCTGTGGGGAGCCCAGTCGCTGGGCGAGCCCGGCCCCGACGAGATCATCACCTCGGATTCCATGACCATGGCGCTGCGCTCGACCTTTCAACCGGAGGCGGCTCGCGGCGTACACGTGCGCTACGAGCTTCGCCTGGGCCCGATCGTGCTGCACGCGCGCGTGGCGGATGGCACGCTCGCCGTCGGCGAGGGCCCGCTAGAAGATGCTGACCTGGTCATCGAAGCTGGGCCGGGCATCAAGGCCGTGCTGGCGGGCGAGCTGAGCGCGGCGCAGGCGATGGCCAGCGGTAGTGTGCGGGTGGTGACGGGCGACGCGGCGCTGCTGGAGGGTTTCGCCAGGCTGTTCCGCATCCCGGGCGGGAGCCGCTCGCCGGCAGGGACTTGACATTGCGAAGTATGCTTGCTTACAACAACCAGACTCGCCAAGAGGAGGACTCATGACCGCGGTTCGACTTCTCGTGGGCACGCGCAAGGGCGCCTTCATTCTCACTTCGGACGGCGCGCGCCAGCAGTGGGATGTCAGCGGCCCCCATTTTGCCGGCTGGGAGATGTACCACCTCAAGGGATCACCCGTCGACCCCGACCGGCTGTACGCGTCCCAAACCAGCGGCTGGTTCGGTCAGGTGATGCAGCGCTCCGACGACGCCGGTAAGACCTGGCTGCCTGTCGGCAATCAGTTCGTGTACGACGGCGTACCCGGTACACACCAGTGGTACGACGGCTCGCTCAAACCCTGGGAGTTCAAGCGCGTGTGGCACCTCGAGCCGTCATTGACCGATCCCGACACGGTCTACGCCGGGGTCGAAGACGCCGCCCTGTTCCGCTCGACCGACGGCGGCCAGAGCTGGCACGAGCTGGCCGGCCTGCGCGGCCACGGCACCGGTCCCTCGTGGCAGCCAGGCGCGGGCGGCATGTGCCTGCACACCATCCTGCTGGACCCGAGCAATTCCGAGCGGATGTTCGTCGCCATCTCGGCGGCTGGCGCTTTCCGCTCCGACGATGCCGGCCAGAGCTGGCGGCCGGTCAATCGTGGACTCAAGTCTGAAGGCATCCCCGACCCGTCGGCCGAGGTCGGCCACTGCGTGCATCGGCTTGCCATGCACCGCTCCAGGCCGGACGTGCTGTTCATGCAAAAGCACTGGGACGTGATGCGCAGCGACGACGGCGGCGAATCATGGCAGGAGGTCAGCGGCAATCTGCCAACGGACTTCGGCTTTGTCATCGACGTGCACGCCCACGAGCCAGAGACCGTCTACGTTGTCCCCATCAAGAGCGATTCGGAGCACTTTCCGCTGGACGGACAACTGCGCGTGTATCGCAGCCGCAGCGGCGGAAACGAATGGGAGGCGCTGACCAACGGCCTGCCGCAGAGTAATTGCTACGTCAATGTGCTGCGCGACTCGATGGCCGTCGACGGGCTCGATCCGTGCGGCGTGTATTTTGGAACCACCGGTGGCCAGGTCTACGGGTCGTCCAACGCGGGTGATCGCTGGACGGCTATCGTGCGGGATCTGCCGCCCGTGCTGTCCGTGGAGGCGCAGACGTTGACATGATCCGCGTGGTGCTGCCGACCAACCTGCGCACGCTCGCTCATGCTGACCGCGAGGTCAGGCTCGAGCTCGAGGGCCCGGCGACGCAGCGCTCGGTCCTCGACGCCCTCGAGGCGCGTTATCCGATGCTGCGCGGAACCATGCGCGACCAGCTTACGTGCAAGCGTCGACCGTTCATCCGCTTTTTCGCCTGCCAGATGGACCTCTCGCATGAGGCCGTCGACGCTCCGCTGCCGGATGCGGTCGCATCCGGCGCGGAGCCATTTCTGGTAGTCGGCGCGATGGCCGGCGGCTAAACGTTCAGTACCGTCCGCGACCGCCGCCGGAGCGGCCGTAACCGCCGCCACCGCCGCCGCGGCTGCCGCCACCCCGCCGCTGGAAACAATCCGAGCAGTAGACCGGCTTGTCGCCGCTCGGTTGGAATGGCACCTGCGCTTCCTTACCGCAGCTCGAGCATGTGGCCGTGAACATCTCGCGGGCTCCGCGACCACTGCTGTAGCCGCCGCCGCCCCCGCCTCCGCCGGAGCTGTACGAGCTGTAACCGCCGCTGCTGCCGCCGCGCTCGGCCTTGCGCGCCGCGCGACAGTCCGGGCAGCGACCCGGCTCGGAATAGCCGCGGGCAGCATAGAAATCCTGCTCCCCGCTCGTGAATGTAAAAGACTGCCCGCAATCGCGGCAGGTCAGAATGGTATCGGCCGACATGGCGACGGCACCTTTTCAGGAACAGATCGCCTGCTGGCCCAGGCGATCACAGGTTTCAGGGTTCCGCCGCGTCCCAGCGTCTATCGGAACTAGGGGTTTGTCGGGCCAGCCGATCCCCATTGTGCCATACCCCGCTCAGATCGCGCCGACCAGAAAATCGAAATCAGCACCCCGATCGGCCTGCTGCACGTGCTCGACGTACATCCGCGCGTAGCCGCGCGCCTGGCGCACGCTGGCTGGCGGCTGCCAGGCGGCACGTCGGCGGGCAAGCTCCTCGTCTGGCACTTCCAGGTGCAGCGTGCGCTGGGCCACGTCCAGGGCGATCCAGTCGCCCGTCTGAACCAGACCAAGCGGGCCGCCCACGGCCGCTTCCGGGGCCACGTGCAGCACGACCGCCCCATAGCCTGTGCCGCTCATGCGCGCGTCGGAGATGCGCAGCATGTCGCGCACGCCCTGCGCGAGCAGCTTCTTCGGGATTGGCAGTCCACCCGCCTCGGGCATACCGGGCGCACCGCGCGGGCCGGTGTTCTGGAGCACCAGCACGCTGTCACCGCCTACCTCCAGACTGGGATCGTCGATGCGCGCGGACAGGTCATCGGTCGAAGTGAAGACGACCGCCCGCCCACGGTGGCGCATCAACTGGGGTGAGACGGCGGTTTGTTTGATCACCGCGCCGTCTGGCGCCAGGTTGCCGCGCAGGATGGCGATGCCGCCCTGGGGCTGGATCGGTCGCTCGAGCGGGTACACCACGCGCTCGGGTCCGCTCCAGCCGCTGCCGCTCGTGGCATCCGATCCCGCCGGTGCTACGCGCACCAGGTGCTCGCCGATGGTCCTCCCGGTGATGGTCGGCTCGTCCAGGTGCAGCAGGCCGCCCCGCGCGAGCTCTTTCATCACCGCCGGCACTCCGCCAGCTTCGTACAGCTGCTCCATGTGCAAGGTTCCGCTCGGCCGCAGGTTGGTGATGAACGGCGTCTCGCGCGCGATCCGATCGAACAGGTCCAGCGAAAGCTGGATGCCGCATCGACCGGCGATCGCCGTCAGATGGATCACTGCGTTGGTTGAGCCGCCGAGTGCCATCATCGTTCGAATGGCATTTTCGAACGCGCGCGGGGTCATCACGTCGCCCGGTCGAATTCCCTGACGGACGGTCTCGACGATCTGTCGACCGGTTGCTTCGGCCATCCGCAGGCGTCGCGCATCGGGTGCCGGAATGGCCGCCGAGCCGGGCAGCGCCATGCCGAGCGCCTCGGCCATGGCCGCCATGGTCGAAGCCGTGCCCATCACCGTGCAGTGGCCATCCGAGCGATTGATGCCTTCCTCCAGCTCGCGCATGGCGTCTTCATCGATCGTCCCGGCGCGGTACTCGGCCCAGAAGCGCCGGCAATCCGAACACGCGCCAAGGCTCTCTCCGCGAAACCGTCCGCTCAGGTGCGGACCTCCGGTCAGCATGATGGCCGGCACGTTGGCGCTGGCGGCGCCCATCAGCTGGGCTGGCGTGGTCTTGTCGCAATTGCCCAGCAGCACGACGCCATCGAGTGGATGGGCGCGGATCATCTCCTCGGTGTCGATCGCCATCAGGTTGCGATAGAGCATGGTCGTCGGCCGCATGAACAGCTCGCCCAGCGAAATGGTGGGGAACTCCAGCGGTGTGCCACCGGCCTGCCAGACGCCACGCTTGACGTACTCGGCGAGCTCGCGGAAGTTGTTGTTGCAGTTGTTCAGGTCGCTCTGGGTCTGCGCGATACCGATGATCGGCCTGGCCAGGTCGGCGTCGTCCAGGCCCATGCTCTTGGCGAACGCGCGGCGCACGAACCCGTACATATCCGGGTCGTGAAACCAGGCATCGGAGCGCTTGCCAGTCTCAACTGACATGCGCGGGCTGCTCGTCGACCAGCGCGTGCGCACCGGAGGTTCGCTGCTTGAAGACCGGCATCACGTCCCGCGCAAACCACTCCAGCTGCTCCAGGATGACCTGCTGGTCGGTCCCCACGACCTGTCCAACGTGGACCTCCTCCAGGCCGGGGTAGCGCTCCTCCAGCTCGTGCAAGCGCTCGACCAGCCGCTCCGGTGGACCCACCATCCAGGCGCCACTTCGGACGGCTTCCTCCAGCGTGGGCAGTGGCGTGTGTCGCGCCAGCGACGGATCGGCCAACGCGCTGATCTGCTGCTCCGACAGGCCGGGCACGAAGCCGAGCGGCGCGAACATCTTCATCCACTCCTCGAAGAACGGCCGCGCCTGACGCATCGCCTCCGCCTCGCTCTCGGCGATGTGGAACATGACGCCCACCACCAGGTCCCCGCCCAGCTCGGTCTGGCGGCCGTGGCGTGCGAGCGCCTCCTGCCAGGCCGTGACCGTCCTGGAGGCCGCTCCGCCACCGGCCGCGCCGCCACCAATCACACCCTTGATGCCGTGGCGCGCCATGAAGTCGAGACCACGCTGGCTGGCGCTGACAATCGGCTGCCAGCACTCCACCGGACGCCGAAGCGGGCGCGGTACCAGCGTGATCTCCTCCAGCTCATAGCCCCGATAGGGCACCCGCGGCGGGAGGGTGTAGTGCTTGCCACGATGGGCGAATGACTGCTCGTTGAAGGCCTTGAAGATGATTTCGACCTGCTCCTCGAACAGCTCGCGGTTGGCCTCGGCGTCCAGCATCGGCGCCCCGAACGTCTCCACCTCACGCGTGTGATAGCCCCGACCGATACCAAATAGCACCCGTCCGCCCGTCAGGTAATCCGCCGTAGCATAGTCCTCCGCCAGGCGCAGCGGGTGCCACATCGGCACAATATTGAACCCGCATCCAAACTTGATCCGCCGCGTGAGGTGCGCGAGATGGACCGACAGCATGAGGATGTTGGGTATGCATTCATAGCCCTCGCGCTGGAAGTGGTGCTCCGCCAGCCAGAACACGTCGTAGCCGGTGCGTTCCATCAAGGTGGCGATGGCGGTGGCCTTGTCGAAGACCGTTACCAGCTGCTCGTCGGGCAGCCAGCGGTCGTTGACGGGCGTGGCCTCCAGGCCGTGCCCATCGAGGTCCACGTGGCCGGCGTACAGGCTACCGAAGCGGGTTATCATGGCGACCTCCTGCGCTCTGGACCGTACCATGGGACGGTGGCGTACCGTTGAGGCGCATGACTCCGGACGAGCTTCTCACTACCACGCGCTCCGTTCGACGCCGACTGGACCTCACGCGACCCGTCCCGCGCGATCTCATCATCGAGTGTCTCGACGTCGCCGTTCAAGCGCCGACTGGCAGCAACCGCCAGGGCTGGCAGTGGCTGGTGATCACCGATCCTGACACCATGCGCTTCATCGGTGAGCGTTACCGAGAATCGTGGTATGCGTACGCCTCCGCGGGCCGTCCCGAGTACGCCGAGGACGATCCGCGCCGTGAGCAGGTGCCCCGCGTGGTTCGTTCGGCGCGCTA
>CBJLVJ010000086.1:0-8435 GCA_966426465.1 uncultured bacterium
GTCGGTCCGCCGAGCAGGTCATAGACCGGCACGCCGAGGCGCTTGCCCTTGAGGTCCCACAGTGCCTGATCGATGCCGGAGATGGCCGAGCCAAGGATGACGCCACCACGCCAGAAGCCGTGGCGGTGCATGCGCTGCCAGTGGTGCTCGATCGGGTTGGCGTCCTGGCCGACCAGCAGCCGCGCCAACTCGTCCACCGCGGCGGCAACGGCGCACTCACGCCACTCGAGCGACGCCTCGCCCATGCCGACCAGGCCCTCGTCCGTCTCGACCTCCACGAAGTGCCAGTTCTGGCGTTCGACGCGCATCAGGTGGTTGCGAATGGCGGTGATCTTCACGGCACGCTCCAGTGTCTTAGCCCTTGACAGCGCCGCCGGTCAGGCCCTGGACGAGCTGGCGTTGGAGGAACAAGAAGATGATGACGACGGGCAGGGTGGCCAAGGCGGAGGCGGCCATGATGTTGTTCCACTCGGTCGTGAACTCGCCCAGGAAGTAGTTGAGCGCCACCGAGATGGTGCGCACGGCCTCGGTCCGCGTGAGAACCAGCGCGAACTCATACTCATTCCAGGCGGTCAGGAAGCCGAAGATCGCGGTCGCGGCCAGCGCCGGCCGCAGCAGGGGCAGGATCACCCGCCAGAACACGCTGTAGTGGTTGCAGCCGTCGACCAGCGCGGCTTCGTCGAGCTCGCGCGGCAGCTGCTCCACGTACGCCTTCATGACCCACAAGCACAGCGGTTGGATGAAGGTGCTGTACGCCAGGATGAGCGCCGGGTAGGTATCCACCATGTGCGTGGCGCTGGCCATCTGGAAGTACGGGATGATGAGCAGGATGCGCGGGAACGACTGCGCGAGCAGCACGAACACCAGCGCCGCCCACTTGCCCGGGAAGTCGAAGCGCGCGAAGCCGTAAGCCGACCACGCCGCCACCAGCACGCCCCAGACCGTCGTCACCACCGCGACCACGAAGCTGTGGCTCATGTACTTGAGGAAGTCGTGCTGGCGCAGCACGCTCAGGTAGGGCTCGATGGTCCACTGGCTGGGCACGAAGGTCGGTGGGAAGGTGTGCGTCTCCGCCAGGCTCTTGAAGGACGAGTCCAGGATCCACAGCAGCGGGAACAAGGCGAAGGCGAGCAGGGGCAGCACCAGCAGCGTGGTCCCGCCCAGCCGCAGGCGGCGGCGTTGCGCGACGCTCATGCCGAGGGCCTCAGCGTCATGCGCGCGTACACCGCGCCCGGCAGGGCAAGGAACGCCAGGAGCAGTACGCCGATGGCCGCCGCATAGGGAAGATCGAAGTACTGGAATGCACTCTTGTAGACCTGTGTGGCGAGCACTTCGCTGGCGTTCGCCGGACCACCATTGGTCATGACCTGGACGATGGCGAAGTTCATGAAGCTCCCAATCCAGCCCAGCAGCACCACCACCAAGGAGATGTCGCGGATCGAGGGCAGGGTGACGTGCCGGAAACGGTGGAACCAGCGCGCGCCGTCGACGCTGGCGGCCTCGTACAACTCGCCCGGGATGACCTGCAACGCCGCCAGCAGCATGACCATCATGAACGGGAACCCGCGCCAGATGTTGGCGACGATGGTGGCCGGCAGCGCCGTGTCGGGCGTGCCGAGCCAGGCGACGTACGCGTGGATCAGGCCAACCCGCAGCAACAGCTCGTTGACGATGCCGAACTGGCCATCCAACATCCAGCGCCAGACGATGCCCGGCACGACGGCCGGGAACATCCACGGGATCAGGAACAGGACCCGCAGCAGGCCCCGGGCCGGGATACGTTCATTCAGGAACAGCGCAATCAGCAGGCCCAGCAGGTACTGCCCAACCGTCGAGGCGGCGGCGAAGACAAACGTGTGGCCAAGCGCCAGGCGCACCAGGTCGTCGCGCCCCAACGCGCGCGCGTAGTTGTCGAGGCTCACCGTGCCCTTGACCGTCAGGCTGGTCACGACCGCCTGGCCCAGTGGCAGCACCAGCAACAGCACCAGCAGGAGCAGGGACGGTGCGATGAACACGAAGGGGTGCATCGGCAGCGGCCGCCGCTGGCTGCACGGTGCGGTGGTCGGCTGGCTGCGCTGCCGCTCGGCAGCTAGCGGCGAGGACGCCATCAGAGCCACCACCTCAGGCCGGATACTTCAGGACGGCGGCGTCGCCCATGATCTGGGCGAACTGCTTGGCCGCGGCAGTGGTGGCATCCTTGACGGACTTGCCACCGCTGAGTGCAGCCTGCCACTCCGGTGTGTACGCGTCCATCAGCTTCGGCCACTCCTTGAGGGTCAGGAATGGCTCCACGACCGCATTGTTGGCCTCTTCCATGAACACCGGCAGGTACTTGTCGTTCTTGACCGCGGGCAGGTCGGCCGCCGCCTTGACGGTGGGGCCGTAGCCCGCCTTGACCGTGAAGTCGGCATTGTGGTCGACGCACAGCCACTTCAGGAACGCGAACGCCTCCTCCGGATGCTGGGTCGTGCGGCCGATGCCGTAGATGACCGGTCCATTCTGGAGGACGGGCGGTTTGCCATCCGGTGTCGGGAACGGGCCGACCGCGAACTTGCCGTCGAGGTCCGGGTTGGTGGCGATCAACGTCTGGGCACCCCAGGGGCCGGTGGTCATCATGGCCACGTTGCCGCCGGCGAAGGCGCTGACCACAGCCGGGTAGTCCATCTCGACCACGTTGGGTGGGACGGCCTTCTGGACACGGGCCAGATCGACCAGGAACTGCCAGGCCTTCTGGGAGTCCGGGCTGTTGACCAGGATCTCCCACTTGTCCGAGCCCTGCTGCTGGCGCAGCATGTTGGCCTCCGGGCCGGCCTGCTCCATAAAGTACAGCACGCGGATGGTGTGGATCTTGCCGTACAGGGCCATGCCGTAGCGGCCCTTGTCGGCCTGAGTGAGTTTGCTGGCCGCGTCGGCCAACTCGGCCCAGGTGCGCGGCGGCTTGGCGGGGTCGAGCCCGGCCGCCTGGAAGTAGTCGGTGCGGTAGTACAGCGCGTCGGAGCCACCGTACAACGGCAGCGCCAGGTAGCGACCGTCGGCCGTGCGGCTGCCCTGCAGGTAGGCCGGGAAGATCGTGTTCTCGAGACCTGCCTGCTTGACGCGATCGGTGATGTCGAGGGCCGCGTTGAGCGCCTGGAAGCCGGCGATGCCGCCGTTCTGGGCATCGATGATGTCCGGGATGTCGTTGCCCGCGGCGGCGGCGGTCAGCTTGGTGAAGACGTCGGCGTTCGGGGTGTCTTCGACGGCGATCTTGATGCTGGGATTGGCCACCTGGAAGCCCTCGATGACCTGGCGGAGATAGTCGCCGGCGGGCTTCTCGAGCGTGTTGTGGGTCATCATGCGCAGCGTGACCTGGCCGCCACTGGTGGTGGCCGGGGCGGCGGTGGCATCAGCACCCGCACCCGCCGTGCCGCTGCCCGCGGAGGGCGCGCTCGAGCAGGCGAGCGTATTAAGCAGGCCGCCGCCGAGGACGAAACCGCCCGCCAGCTTGAGGAACGATTTGCGGGTGAGAACGCCGTTAGCCATGATGTGCTGACTCCTTGGGCCGCCGCGCACCGGTACGGCAGCGGGCTGAATCGATTAAGCAGAGTTTAGCACGCCCGGGCGCCGCCTGCTCAGAACCCCGACTGGCGATGCTCGGACTGCTCGGGGCGTTGCTGGCCGTCGGCGTGGGCGGACCGCCGCCCAGAGTGCCCGCGCCTCAGCTGTCTCGTGGCCCGCCGTCAGGGCGTGGGCCTCCAGCAGCACCCGAATCAGCGCTTTCAGCCGCTCGGCGCTGGGGTAGTTGGCCCCGTTTTCCACTCTGGACGGACCGCCGGTTCATCCCGACCCGTTCCGCGAGCTGGTACTGGGTCAGGCCGCTTCGGCCGCGATAGCGCAGCAGCAGATCGCGAAAGGACTCAGGCGCCTCTGAGCCTGAGCGCCAGTCTAGCAGTGCGGCATCGGCTCCACGGGCAACGCGGTCAATCCGTCAGATGGTGTTTATCCCGGATGAGATGGCCGCCCAGGTAGCGCGGCTGATCCGGGAGGAAACTACTCCGAGCTAAACGGGCGGGCGCTGGTAAGGTCTGCCTTCGTTCAGCACCCGAACGATGTGCGAGCGCAGTTCGCGGAGATCGCCTGCCTTGCGCTGGCGGAGGATGTCCGCGGCAACGCCGTGACCTTCGGCAACCAGTCCCAGCAGCAGGTGCTTGGTTCCGACATAGTGATGCCGCAACCGGTTGGCTTCTGCAACGCTCAGTTCGATTGCGCGCTTCGCGTCCGCACTGAGGCCAACAGGTTGGCGGTCAATCCGCGGAACAGATTCCAAGCTCTCGAGGAGCAGGCTGCGTGCTTCATTGATTTGCACACCCCGCTCCGCGAGCACATGCGCGGCCACACCTTCGCCTTCCAGGAGCATGCCCAACAGGAGATGCTCCGTTGTGATCTGCGGGTGGCCCAGTCGTTGCGCTCCTTTGGCCGCGAGATCGAGCACGGTGCGCGACCGACGCGTGAACTTGTCGAAACGGTCACGCCGAGGTGATGGATTGCCGCTTGCACCGACGGGCGCGGGCACCGCGACCAGCTGCGGATACAACCAGGCGTCCAGGTTGTACGTCGGAGCTCCGGAACACCCAACGGCGCGGGTTACGCTTGATCAGAGCGTCGCGTGGCGCCTGTACACGAAGGGCATCACAGGCTCCGAGGCCGAGCGACATGCGCGCATCCACGGCGACGATCACCTCGGCAAGATCGCGATGCGGATGGTCTCGGTAATCGGCTGAAGGCGTAGACGGCAACCGCCGGACACCCACAGTCCAGAGAACGTGAGTGGTTGACGCTCCCATTGCTGCGAGGCTAGCCAGTGCGCTACGTTCGAGGCGTGCCGACGGCTCGGTATGACGAGATCGCCGATTTCTATGAGGCCAACTGGATCGATGAGTACACCGATCCGGTCTCGGTTGCGCTGTTCGATCTCCTGGGTCTACTGCACGGTGCCCGGGTACTCGACCTTGCCTGCGGCCACGGGCGAATGACCCGTGAGCTAGCACGTCGAGGCGCCGTGGTGGTCGGTCTGGACGTTTCGCAGCAAATCTTGGAGCGGGCCCGCGCGCGGGAAGCCACGGACGGCTTGGGCATCTCGTACATCCACGGCGACGCCGCCTCGCAGTCGGTCCTCAGCGCAGAAGTTTTCGATATCATCGTGTGCAGCTTCGGGCTGTCGGATATCGATGACCTGGAGGGAGCCGCCGCCACCGTGGCTCGCCTCCTCGCGCCCCACGGGCGGTTCGTGTTCGGCATCCTTCACCCGTGCTTTGCCGGCGGACAGGATATCTCTGGATCATGGCCGTCCGGGGGTGCTTACTAGGATGAAGGCTGGTGGGTGGCCGATGGCGCGTCTTCGATATTGCGCCAGCGAGTCGGGTCTAACCACCGCATGCTCTCCACGTACTTCAACGTGCTCAGTCGACACAACCTCATGATCGACCGCGTCATAGAGCCGCTACCCCAAGCCTCCTGGCGGGAGCAACGGTTTGAGGCAGCCCGACTGCCGACATTCCTCGCGGCACGCGCGATCGCTGCGCCGATAGACTGGCGAAGCTGGACGCGTGATGAGTGATCCCCAGAACTCTATGATCGCCCCAATTCTTTGCGGGCTATTCCCAGATGGAGCGCTTCGGCGAGGGCTGGGCCAGCGCCCTGGAACATTGGCTATTTCTGGAGTTACTGCCTGATCCAACCGGACTTGGAGTGCTGGACCCTGGTTGCGGTGCTGGACAGCTGAGCTATCAGCTGGCGGCAGGCCGGTGCCGCTGGTAATTTCATGGTTCCTCCTCGGTTCGTCGGCCTTCAGCGGTTCTCGGCTGGCAGTGCGGAGGCGAAGAAGTTAGTGAGCAGTTGAGTGACGCGCTCAGCCTCGTCGTGATGAACCCAATGTGACGCGTCGGGCAGGCGCTCGACGCGGTCAAGGTTGGGCACGTCGTCGTGGTCGGGTTCGGCGAGTTCGGGGCCGAGGAAGTTATCGCGCTGGCCCCAGATGACCAGTATGGGCGCCGAGATCGGGCGAAGCGCCGCTTCCGCCTTCTCGGGCGACTGCCGCACCGCGGACCGGTAGTAGTTGATCATCCCGGCTGCTGCGCCTGGCTGCGACCAAGCCTCGATGTAGCGATCCATCTCCTCCGGCGTATAAGCCGGACGGGCGTCGCGCAGGAAGTGCCGGAAAAAATGCCAGCGGTTGGCGTGCACGACGATTTCGGGCAGCTATGTCGTTGTTCTGCTTCGCGGGCGTCAAGCTCGCTCTCAACCACCTGTTCTACCATCCGGCCCGTGTAGTCTGCCCGGAGTAGCCACACTATATGTACTCCCGCGGGTTGCATCGTTGCGCCTCCAAGCGACGGATTCAGATTCGGACAGCTATGACGCAGGCAACGACCACTCGGCGGCCCACGCGGCGAGATCGGTGTTCATGACCTCCACCAGCTCGTCGAGTTTGCCCTCGTATGGCAACGGTTCCCAGCGGTTGCGCTTGTAGAGCGACAATCCATAGCGGCCCGCGCCGAGGGGAGTAATACGGAAGCGTGGGTCCGGACCAAGCTCGTCCGCGCGACTCAGGATGAAGTGGCTGCCGCGCGTCTGGACGGTAAGACCGCGCGTGGCCTCGCCGTGATCCAGGAGCGCCTGGACGGTTGACACAACGGTCAACCAGGGCACGTCCGGCGCCGACGTGCTGGGGGCATGCTCGGCAGTGTGCCATACGCCGAGCGGGTCGGGTATATGCACAGGCGCTTCGTGTTTGGCCAGGGTTGATCCCTACCGGGCCCGCCCGTCGGCCGGGTACGGTTGGCGGGCAGGAGGGTCTATGGATGGCCGCAACCGCCGTCTTGATTGAGTTGACCGCGCACGAGATAGCGACACACCGCCCGGGCCGGCGTCCGAGTCCGTTGCCGGACTTGTGTGCTTCTTGTTCGGGAAACCTTCCATGGGCGTGCACCGCATTTTGAGAGGCCGCGGCACGCGGCACACGGTGGAAGGAATCGCTGCTGGTTGGCACTCCCGATGAGAAGTGTGTTGAAGGTACAACTATGCCTGTGCCAGCACTTCGCCGACAGGGAGGCCTTGCTGCAAGCCCTTCTCGGGTATGAGTTCGACATGTTCCAGCAGCGCCTCCTGGACGCTGACTCCGGCGCGAAGAATGCCCGCGAGGTGTTGCGCCGGCGCTGCCATGCATACGTGCGCTTTGCCGCCGAAGAGCCTGGTGTGTACCGCATGCTGTTCAGCGCGCGGCACCTGGGTCCGGAATGGCTCGGGCTTTCTCAGGGGAACCGCATCCGGGTGCAGGCGTGCTGCGCGACCTGTTCAGCTCCGCGGAGCAGGCCATCGTCGCGAGCGGCAGGCCAGCCGCTGAGGCAGGCCTCGTCGCGCTCCAGCTCTGGACGTCGCTCCACGGCATCGCCGACCTGCGCATCACCAAGCCCGAGATTGATTGGCCGCCCGCCGAGCGGATGGTAGAGGCATTGCTCATACAACTCGGCTTCTCGGTTTCTCGAACAGCACGGATCTGACACTCGTCCAAGGCGCTCCGTCCAAAGGCTGAGCACGATCCGTCTCGCGCACGATGCGGCCGCGATCGCCAGGCGAAACACTGGTCCATGCGCAGGTTGATCTCACCGTCACTGCTGGCGCTTGTCGGCGGCGCCGTGCTCGTGTTGACGGGATGCACCACGACAAATCCGCCGATCAGCGGCGCCCAGATCCCGATCAGCGGCGCGCAGGTCCCGATCAGCAACGAGACGCCGGGGACGGTTCCGCAGCAGAACGAACAGCTGTTGCGCGTGACCATCATGAGCGGCAAATTCGGCTCGACGGTTTACTCGGAGCAGCAGGGCGCCACGCGCATGCTGGTCATCACCACGGGAGGGCCATACCTGTTTGAGATTGACCGTCTGGTGGACCGCCGCGAAATCCCGGAAAACGGCGGTACGACGATCAATTACGACGCGTCCACTCCAGGCGACTACACCATTCGCGCCTACCTGAGCACCCCGGACGGAACGAGCCCGGTCGCGGATACGGCGACGCTCCGCATCACCGCGGTCGGTCAGTAACGGTCTCGACCGGCTGGGTTGCGGCTGACCATCAATGAATTGACCGCCAGTGCCTGTACACACCCGAAGACGACCAACCCGACCGCAATGGTCGCGAACAACCAGGGCAGGTCGGCGTGCAGCACGTGGATCTCCAGCCAGCCACCGCCGACGGAGATCGTGAAGGCGCAGACTCCGGCCAGCAGCGCCGGCAGGACGCGACCCGCGCCCTGCGCCGCGAAGTACAGCGCCAGGCCGAGGCCAAACAGCGCGAACGTCGGAGCAACGATCCTCAACTAGCTGGAGCCCACCGCCAGCACCGGTGCTTCAGCGGTGAACAACCCCAGCCCCGCGGTCGGCACGAGGGCGACGACA
>CBJLVJ010000087.1:0-8400 GCA_966426465.1 uncultured bacterium
GCGGCAGATCGGGCGGGCGAATTCCTGCGGTATGGGCGGCGAAGCGGGCGCGCTGGGCCCGCCCACACAGTTCGCCACGTTGAAGGTCGATGTATCGGTGGCGGACTACGTGGTCGCCGTCGGCCGCGCCACGCGCGCCATGCCGGAGGTCCAGTACGGCGCCAGTGTGCGTGGCGCGATTGGCTTGCTGCACGCCAGCAAAGCCATCGCCGCGTTCGCCGGCCGTGACTACGTCACTCCCGACGATGTGAAAGCCATCGCTGCCCCCGTCCTCCGCCACCGCATCGTGCTCAAACCCGAGGCCGAGCTGGACGGCCTCCGCCCCGACGACATCGTCCAGCGCATCCTGGCCACCGTTCACGTCCCCCGCTGAGCCGTGCTTCTATCGGAATGGGCCGTGCCGTATGTGAGAAGACGACCTGCGCTGAAGGCGTGAGGCAGCGGCGCGTGGCATCCTTTACCAAAGGGCATCCGCGCGACGGGGCCCGACGCAACAATTCAGAGGCATGCCACGGGAGAAGGTCATGGCGCAGCACTGGACGAGACGGAGCGTTACCCGCCGACAGGTACTTCAGACGTTCGCGTGGTCTGCCGCGGGGCTGGCTCTGGCGGCGTGCTCACAGGCTGGCAGCCCGGCCGCCCAGCCGACCACGGCCGCGACTTCGGCTCAGCAAGCGCCGGGCAGCGGCGGCACGCCGGCTGCCGCCGGGCGCCTCTCTGGTAGCACCGTCCGCTTTGGCGCGCTGGCCAACTACAAAGGCGACGCGCTGGAGAAGACGTTCCCCGACTTCGAGAAGGCCACCGGCATCAAGGTCCAGATCGACAAGCTGCCCGATACCAACCTCTCGGACAAACTGACGGTCTCGTTCGCCAGCGGCAGCCCCGACTACGACGTTTCGATGATGGACGAGCCATGGGTCCCAGGCCTGTCGCCGTTCCTGGCCAACGTCGACGAGCTGGCCGCGCGGGATGGCGTCGATCTCAAACAATATCTGCCCAAGGCGCTGGAGGCCGGCGTGTACAACGGCCAGCGCGTGGCGATGCCGCTCGACCCCAACGTGATGATGCTGTGGTTCCGCAAGGATCAGCTCGAAGGCAAGGGCGTCCAGACGCCCAGGGACTTCAATTCCATCATGGATGCCGCGGAAAAGCTGAACGATCCGAACGGCATTGCGGGGATCTCCGTCGCAGCCAAGCAGGATGCGCAGACCTCGACCACGGCCATTCTGCTCCTGTGGAACGAGGGCGGCGACGTGATCACCCCCGACGGCAAATTCGGCTTCGACTCGCCGGCGGGCATCAAGGCGCTCGAGACGTACCAGCGGCTGATCAAGTCCGCACCGTCGGGTGTGCTCGGTTACGGCGCCACCGAGGAGCTGGACGCGTTCTATACCGGCAAGGCCGCCATGGTGTTCTACTGGGCATCCATCGGCGCAAACGCCACCGACCCGCAGAAGACGCAGGGCGCTGACAAGGTTGGCTGGGCGAGTGTCCCCAACGGCATGCGCGGCGTGTGGACGCTGGGCATCGCCAAAGACGCGAAGAACCGCGATGCGGCCTGGGAGTGGGTGAAGTGGATCACCGGCCCCGAGGGCAGTCAGCTGTTCACGCGCTACGGCGGCGGCAACTCGCCGCGCTTCGACGTGCTGCACTCTGATGAGTTCAAGCAGAAGTTCCCCTGGGCGCCCGACCTCGAGAGCGCCGTGGGTGCGTCGCGGGCTCGACCCCAGACGCCCAACTGGAACGGTATCCAGACGGTCATCGTCGACATGACCTCGGGCGTGCTCTCCGGCCAGAAGACCCCGGCCGACGCGGCCAAAGTAGCCGCCGAGCAGGTGGCGCCATACCTGAAGTCCTGAGGCCGTGACCGGCGCTCTCGCGACGGCCGCGGGCAAGCGGGGCGTCGGTCGTCGCCGCACCGCCTGGCAGGCAGGGCTGCCGTTTCACTACGTGGCGATTCTGCCGGCGCTGATCGCGACCGTCTCGGTCATCGTCGTCCCGCTCGCGTATTCGTTCGGGATCAGCTTCTATCACTTCGTCCTGACCGATCCGCGCAACCTGCGCTTCGACGGACTGGCCAATTACGCCCACGCGTTCTCAGATCCGTCCTTCGTCAACTCGCTGCGGATCACGCTCATCTACGGGGTCGGCACGGTGAGCGTTGAGCTGGTGCTGGGCATGGCCAGCGCGGTGCTGGTCAACCGCCTGACCTGGGGCCAGGGCGTGGTCCGCACGGCGATGCTGGTGCCGATCTTCATGACGCCCGCCGTCGCAGCGTTCATGTGGCGCTTCCTGCTGCATCCCGACCTGGGCATCGTCGATTACCTGCTCTCGCAGATCGGTCTGGGGCGGCCGGTCTGGCTCGGCGACCCGAAGCTGGCACTCATCTCCGTCATGGCGGTGGACATCTGGCGCAGCACGCCGTTCATGTTTCTCGTGTTCCTGGCCGGCATGCAGTCGTTGCCCGCGGAGCTGTTCGAGGCGGCGGCCGTTGACGGCGCCAGCGCCTGGCAGCGATTCAGGAGCCTGACGCTGCCGCTGCTGAGGCCGTTGATCCTGGTGGCGCTGGTCATTCGCGGCATGGACGCGCTGCGCGAGTTCGATACGCTGTTCATCATGACCGGTGGCGGCCCGGGCAATGCGACCGAGACGATCGCCCTGGCGACCTACCGCTACAGCTTCCGCCACTACGACATGGGTCTGGGTTCGGCCGTCTCGTACATCATCTTCGCCGTCGTCTTCGTGCTGAGCCTGTTCTTCGTGCGCCAGCTGCAGCGCTCGCGCCGAGCATGACACGCGCGCTCGGACCCGTTGCCCAGCGCATCACGGTCCTGCTCATGCTGTTCTGGGCCCTCGGCCCGGTTGCCTGGATGCTGCTGACCAGCTTGAAGCCGGACACGCTGGTATCGGCGATCCCGCCGGCCTGGGTGTTCGTGCCCACCCTGGCCAATTACGCTGCGCTGTTCGGCTCGGCCGATTTCCAACGGTACCTGACCAACACGGTCATCGTGGCTACCGCCACAAGCGTGCTCGCGTCGATTATTGGCTTCCTGTCGGCCTACTCGTTTACGCGCTTCAAGTATCGCGGCTCGACGTTCCTGCCGCTGTTCTACCTGGTGATCCGCATGGTGCCGCGGATCACGCTCGTGCTGCCGTTCTACGTCATCTTTACCCAGTTGCACCTGATCAACACCCGCACGGCGCTCATCGTCTCGTACACGACGTTTGCGCTGCCGTTCGGCATCTGGATGATGATCGGTTTCCTCCAGGATCTGCCGATCGATCTGGAGGAAGCGGCGGCCGTCGATGGCGCCAGCCGCTGGCAGATCCTGAGCAAGGTCGTCGTTCCGCTGGCGGCGCCAGGTATCGCCACGACGGCGATCTTCGCCTTCCTGCTGGGCTGGAACGAGTTCCTGCTCGCGCTGATCCTGGCCGGGCCCGACAGTCGCACCTTGCCGGTGCTCATCGCCGGCTTCGAGACCGACCGGGGAATCCTGTGGGGACAGTTCAGCGCCGCGGCCATCGCGATCATGCTGCCGGTGGTCGCCGTCGCGCTGGTGCTGCAGCGGCACATCGTGCGCGGGTTGACGATGGGCGCCGTCAAGGGCTGATGGTCTCCGAGCACGAAGAGCTTTCCGGCAATCCCAATCTCCAGCTCGGCGGGCTCCTGCGACCCTGGCCGGACGATGCGGAGCGTCACTGGCTGCAGCGCGTCGTGTCCGCGAGCATGGACGCTGGGCGCGCGGTGCTTCGCTGTGCGACCCAGCGCGGCGAAGAAGCCACCGTCCACCTTGCTGCCGTGGCGCCGCACGTGCTGCGGTTGACGCTGTACCCACCAGGGGTGGAACACGCACCTCGCCGCACGGGCTGCCTGGTCCAGGACGAGCTACGTTCGCTGCCGGCGGAGCTCGACCGGACACTGTCTGGCGTGCGGCTGAACGCGGGCGGATTGATCGCCGAGATCACCGCCGAACCGTGGGAGCTGACGGTGCGCGACGGCGCCGGGCGGCTAGTGTGCCGCGAGCACCGCGCCGACACGAACCTGCGCGGATGGCGGCGCGCCGCCTGGCTCGGCTACCGCCGCGCACCTGACGGCAGCATTGGCTCCACGTGCGAAGCGCTGTATCTCGCTCCTGATGAGCACATCTACGGTCTCGGCGAAAAGTTCCTACCGCCGGACCGGCGCGGACAGCGCGTGGAGTCGTGGAACTTCAACACGTGGGGCGCGACCAACGAGCGGGCATACAAGAACGTGCCGTTCTTCGTTTCGTCGCGCGGCTATGGCGTCTTGGTCAATACGACGTTCCGCTTGACCTGGGACGTCGGCAGCGGCGCGAATTCCTCAATTTCTACCGAGGTCGAGACAGAAGACGACCGCCTGGACCTGTTCATTATCGACGGGCCGCGTCTGGCTGAGGTCCTCGAGCGGTACACCGCGCTGACCGGGCGCGCGCCGGTCCCACCCCGCTGGTCCTTCGGCTACTGGCAGTCCAAATACGGGTATCGCAGCTGGGAGGAGGTGTGGGACGTCGTCGAGACTGCTCGGCGCCTGGAGGTGCCGCTGGACGTGATCCACCTGGACCCGTACTGGCAGCGCGAGCGAATGTACGCCGACCTGGTCTGGGACGAAAGCCGTTTTCCGGACCCCGCCGGCACTATCGCGCGCTTGCGCGAGCGCGCTGTCCGGGTGTGTTTGTGGGTGCAGCCGTGGATTCCTGCCGAGAGCGATCAGTTCGCGGCGGGCTTGGAAGCCGGCGCGTTTGCGAAACGGGCCGATGGTTCACCCTATCTGTACGATCCGACGATTCCGGGCCGCCCGCCGAGGCCAAGCGGAATTGTCGACTTTTCCAGCGCCACCGGCCGGGCGTGGTACATCACGAAGATTCTGGGCTTGATCTCCCAGGGGGTGAGTGCCTTCAAGACAGACTTCGGCGAAGCCATTCCCGAAGACGCCTTGTTCGCCAATGGCATGCACGGCCGCCAGATGCACAATCTGTATCCGCTGCTCTACCACCAGGCCTTCTATGAGGCGTTCGATCGCAGCGGCCAGGGTGGCGACCTGGTGTGCTGGGGCCGCGCTGGGTGGGCCGGCATCCAGCGCTATCCGGTCGGGTGGAGCGGCGACATGCTGTGCAACTTCCCGTCGATGGCCTGCACGCTGTGGGGCGGCCTGTCGTACAGCCTGTCGGGTGTGCCGTTCTGGAGTCACGACATCGGCGGCTTTCAAGGCGAGACGAATCCGGAGCTGTACATCCGCTGGGCCCAGTGGGGGCTGTTGTGCTCGCACAGTCGCGGCCACGGCACGACCAGCCGCGAACCGTGGGCTCAGGGTGAGCAGGCGCTGGCGGTCTTCAAACGCTACGCCGACCTGCGTTATCGGCTGATCCCGTATCTGTACAGTTACGCGCACCTCGCCCACCGCACGGGCATGCCGGTGCTGCGGCCACTGGTGCTGGAATTCCCCGACGATCCAGGCACATACGGTGTGGATCTGCAATATCTGCTCGGCGCCGAGCTGCTGGTGGCGCCAGTGTTCGAGGCCGGCGCCGTCGAGCGCAAGGTCTATGTGCCGGCCGGCGGTTGGTACGACTTCTGGACCGAGGCCCGGCTGGCGGGCGGGGGCTGGCTGTCAGTCGCTGCGCCGCTCGACCGCCTGCCCCTGTTTGTGCGCGCCGGGCGCATTCTAGCGCTGGGACCCTCCGAACAGTTCGTCGGCCAGGCGCGAACCACGCAGCTGAGCCTGCAGATCTACCCGCGCGAGGGCGAAGCCGAAGGTGTGCTGTACGAGGACGGCGGCCAGACGCGACTGGTATATCGCCACGGGCAGCTCAGCGTGACGCCGGAGGGTGCTGTTCCGCGGGAGCGGACCTATGACGTTCGCCTGGCCGGCCAGACTCGGCCGACTACCCACCGCGTTGCTGGCCCGACGACAGTTCAGCTGTGAGGAGTTCCATGAGCATTCCCGTTGAGACCCGTCTCAGTCCGCACGCACGCTGGCGTGGCCTGCCGCTCCAGGACGTCACCCTCACCGGAGGCTTCTGGGCCGAACGGCAGCGGGTCAATCGCGAGGTCAGCGTCGGGCACGGCTTCCGCATGCTCCAGGAGGCTGGCAACCTGGACAACCTGCGACTGGCGGCGGGGCAGCGTTCGGGCGAGTACCGCGGGCCGGTGTTCATGGACTCCGACCTGTACAAGTGGCTCGAGGCCGTGGCGTACGCGGGGCTGTCCGGGCTGGATCCCGGTGTCCGCCAGCAGGCCGATGAGGCGATCGCGCTGATCGAGGCGGCCCAGGCGCCTGATGGCTACCTGAACTCGTACTACCAGGTGGTGGCGCCGGAACGCCGCTGGGTGGAGCTGAACACCGGTCACGAGCTGTACTGCGCCGGGCACCTGATCCAGGCAGCGGTAGCCTGGCAGAACGTTCTGCATGACGACCGCTTGCTGACCGTGGTTCGCCGGCTGGTCGAGCACATCGGGTCGATCTTCGGTCCGGGCAAGCGAGTGGGGGTGCCGGGCCATCCGGAGATCGAGCTGGCGCTCGTCGAGCTGTATCGCGCCACCGGCGAGCGCGAGTACCTCAACCTGGCCCAGTTCTTCGTCGACCACCGCGGGCACGGGCTGCTCGGACCGAACCCGCGCTTCGGCGGCCTGGCCTATTACCAGGACCGCGTGCCGGTGCGCGAAGCCCGTGAGATCGAAGGCCACGCGGTACGGGCGCTGTATCTGACGACCGGAGTCGCCGACCTGTACCTCGAAACCGGCGAGAGTGCTTTGCTGGATGCGCTACTGCGGCAATGGCGTGACTTCGTCGAGCACAAGCTGTACATCACCGGTGGGGCCGGCTCGCGTCACAACGGCGAAGCGTTCGGGCATGCGTACGAGCTGTCGACGGAGCGCGCGTATTGCGAGACGTGCGCCGCGATCGCCAGCATCATGTGGAACTGGCGGCTGTTGCTGGCGACCGGTGAGGCCCGCTTCGCCGATCTGATCGAGCGCACGCTCTACAACGGCTTTCTCAGTGGCATGTCGCTGGATGGCGAGCGGTACTTCTACGTCAATCCGCTGCTGAGCCGTGGCGAGCCCGAGATCGTCGGGCGCGGCGGCGTCGAGCGTCAGCCCTGGTTTCTGGTCGCCTGCTGTCCGCCCAACGTGATGCGGCTGCTGGCGGCGCTCGGCCAGTACGTGGCTTCATGCGACGGCAGCGGAGTGCAGGTCCACCAGTATGCGCCCGCCACGCTCAGGGCCGCGCTGTCCAGCGGCCAGTCGGTGGGGCTCGAGCTCGAGACCGATTACCCGTGGCATGGCGCTGTCAGCGTGACGGTTGTGGAGAGTGGCGGGGCAGCGTGGTCGCTGCAAGTGCGGGTACCGGCGTGGTGCGCCACGCCTGAG
Source organism: uncultured bacterium (assembly GCA_966426465.1). Taxonomy (GTDB): domain Bacteria; phylum Chloroflexota; class UBA6077; order UBA6077; family CF-72; genus CF-72. The sequence continues at coordinate 7,390 of CBJLVJ010000087.1, forward strand.
CTACGTTTGAACGGGGCCGCGCTGGACGTCACCGCCAACGCCAACGGCTACATTGGCGTGCAACGCGCGTGGCGGACCGGCGATCGCCTGGAACTGCATTTGCCCGTGACGTCCAGGCTGACGGAGCCGCACCCGCGGATCGAGTCCACGCGTGGCTGCGTGGCCCTGGAGCGCGGCCCACTCGTGTACTGCCTGGAACAGGCCGATTCGGCCTCCGCCAGTGTGCTGGACGTGTGCCTCGACCCGGGTGCGCCGCTCGGCGAGAGCTGGCGGCCCGATCTGCTCGGCGGGCTCATGACCGTCCAGGCCAGCGGCGAAGCCGCCGACGTGACGAACTGGGCAGCATCGACGTTCAGGCCGCTCCGGCCCGACGCCGGTCCCGAGCCGCAACGCGTGCCGCTGACGGCCATACCCTACTTCGCCTGGGCCAACCGCCAGCCCGGTCCCATGCGCGTCTGGATTCCGCTCCGACGATCCGCACCCGTGCCACCAGCCTAGCCTCCACCGTCTCAACCACGGACGTCTCCAGAGCACGGTGCCGGCGCGGTTGAGCACAATAGGCCCAAAACAGGGGGTGCCAGCGCGTGGATCTCGGCCAATCCCGGCGTTCGTTCTTGAAGGGCTCGGCGGCGATCGCCGTATCGATAACAGGCTCGATGGATCACCCGGCGGATACCGTCGCCGCCCAGCAGATGACAACCACACCCGTGGGATCGTTTCAGCCCGCGCCAGGCAAGAAGTATGACCTGCTGATCAAAGGTGGCGACGTGGTCGATCCGAGCCAGTCGCTGCGCGGGCGCAGGGACGTCGCCATTCACAACAGCCGGATCGCCGCGGTCGAAGCTGACATTCCAGCGGAGCGAGCCCAGCAGGTGCTCGCAGCCGACAAGCGACTGGTCATTCCCGGACTGGTCGACATGCACGCGCACGTCTACCCGCTGGCATCGGGCATCGGGCTGCCGGCCGACGAGCTCGTGCCGCACTCTGCCACCACGACGTACGTCAGCGCCG
>CBJLVJ010000088.1:0-8390 GCA_966426465.1 uncultured bacterium
GCTGGCCTGGCGCTGGTAGTAGTCGGTCGGCTGGGCGCACTGGGCGGTCGAGACTTCGAGGTAGTATCCGAAGACCTTGTTGTAGCCGACCCGCGCGCCGCGCACGCCCGTTCGCTCGCGCTCGCGTGTCTCGAGCGCGGCGATCCACTGCCGCGCGTCGCCCGCAAGCGCCCGATGTTGATCGAGCTCGGCTGACATGCCCGCCCTGATGACGCCTTCTTCGAAGACCGTCGCGCCCTCGCGGACCGTGGCGCGGATGTCGGCGACCAGCTCGGGCGCCGCCTGGGGACGAGCCTGGTCGAGCAGCGGCGGCAGCGCTGACGTCGCGGACGCCAGCGCCTGCTGGATGCGCGGCACACGCTCCAGCCCGGCGGCCAGCGCCAGGCATTCGCGCGGCATCAGCAGGTGCTGACCGGTGCGAATCGCCAGCCGTTCGAGGTCAGGCACGCCGCGCAGGCCGGCCGCGAGGCGCGAGCGCAGGTTGGCGTCGCCGGCCAGACGCTCGACCGCATCCAGGCGGGCGTTGATCCGCGCAGCATCGAGCAGCGGCTGGCCGAGCACGGCGCGCAGCAGCCGCGCGCCCATGGGCGTGCTCGTCCGATCGAGCACGCGCAGCAACGTGGCACTACCCTCGCCGGCGGTCGACTCCAGCAGGTCGAGATTACGTCGAGTCGCCCGATCGAGGACCATCGTGCCGCCGATGTTGAACAGCCGCGGGTTCTGCAGCGTGCGGGTGGCCCCGGGCCGCGCCTCCTGCACGTAGGCGAGCAGACCACCAAGCGCGCGCAGCGCCAGCGGGTGCTCGGCCAGCCCGCTCGACTCCGGCACACCGCCGAAGCAGCGCACCACGGCCCGTGTCGCCGCCAGCGGCGCAAAGAGCTCGGGGCCGCGCCGCGTGACCGCTACACCTGGCGGCGTGACGCCATCCAGCGTGTCGTCCGCCTGGACCAGCACCTCGGCGGGACCGATGCGCACCAGCTCCGCGCCGAGCAGCTCGTGCGCGTGCTGACCTCCCGCGCTGGTGGCCAGCAGCTCGCCGGTCGAGACATCGACGTAGGCCAGGCCGAAGGCGTCACCCTGGCGCACCAGGCTGAGCAAGAAGTTCGCCCGCGAGCCGACCAGCAGGTCGCTCTCGAGCAGCATGCCCGGCGTGAGCACGCGCACGATCTCGCGCGGCACGATGCCGTTGCGCGCCACGGTGCCGAGCTGCTCGGCGATGGCCACCGCCAGGCCGGCGCCGATCAGGCGCGCGATGTACGACTCGGCCGCGTGAACCGGGATGCCGGCCATCGGCAGCCGCTCGCCACGGCCCATCTCGCGCGAGGTCAGGGTGATGTCGAGCACACGCGCGGCCAGGTGCGCGTCATCCTCGAAGGTTTCGTAGAAATCGCCCAGTCGGAAGAGCAGCACCGCGTCTGGCTGGCGCCGTTTGAGCTCCAGGTACTGTCGGCGGATGGGCGAGAGCCCAACATCCTCCATGCCAGGCAGCGTGAGCGTGCCCGGCGGCGATGTCTGGCGCATACGTCTCAGGCCGCCGTGGCCGGGGCGCGATCCGGGGCGTGGGTGATCTGATTGATGGTCACGTGCGACCGCCAGAGCACCAGCGTACCTACCACAACCACGGGAAGGAACAGGGCGGCGTGGACCACCACGTCATAGGCGAGCGCCTGGCCGGCGGCAATACCTGCGACATCTGCCAGCACTTTGGTCAGGACGCCGTCGAACGTGCCGGCGTACCCGGGTGAGGACGGCACCAGCGTGGCGAAGTTGGCCGCCGAACCGACCAGCAGCGCCAGCGGGTAGCTCGCGGGCAACTTGAAGCTGAGCAGCAGCACGAAGAACAGGCCCAGCTCGAAGCACCACGCCAGCAACGACAGGCCCAGCAGCGGCGGCAAGCGGCGCGGGTCGTGGACCAGCGCCAGCGAGCGCCCGAAACTCGTCGCCGCGTGCACCAGAGCCGACGCGACGCGAGCCGGCACGAAGCGGCTGAAGAACGTCGCCAGGTCGACCAGCGCCGACGCGCGCCAGGCAGCCAGAGCCAGCAGCAGCGCGCCCGCGAGAAAACCGCCGGCGGCCAGCACGCCGACCAGGAGCAGGTAGCCCGGCGCCGGCACCAGCGTCAGCGCCACGAGCAGCAGGATGGCCAGCGACAGGCCATCGAGCACCCGCTCGACCACCAGGCTGGCGATCGTCGCGCCGTACGGGATGCGGCACCAGCGCGACAGCAGGTAGGCGCGCGCGATCTCACCCATGCGCAGCGGCAACAGGTTGTTGACCGTGAAGCCGACAACCAGGGCGCGAAACAGCGTCGAGGTCTTGACCGAGTGTTCGGGCAGCAGCAGGCGCCAGCGCGCGCTGCGCAGCCAGACACCGACGAAGTACAGGCCAACAGCCGGCACGATCAGGCGCCAGTCGGCGGCGCCCAGCGCGGCGCTCAGCTCGCCCGCTTCACCGCGCACGCCGTTGATGACCAGGATCAATAGGACGATGCTGATCGCGAACGGGGCGAACAAGCGCAGCATGGCGCCCATGGTCAGCTGATCATGTGGTTGGTTCGGCGACCGCGGGTGCCAGGTCGCGCGGCGACAGGTGCTCGCGGGCGAAGAAGAGCAGCCCCAGACCAGTGACCAGGGCGTACTGGACGACGTGTGAGACGACCACCAGCGCCAGCGCCGAGTGGGGATTGGCGCCGACCACGTTCAGCGCCGTCGTGCCGAAGAATTCCTGCGTCCCGACGTAGCCGGGCCCGGACGGCACCATGATGCCGAGATTGATCGTGACCAGCGCCAGACCAAGCGCAGGCAGCTCCATGTTGCCAGGCACCGTCAGACTCAAGCCGCGGCTCAGCAGCACGTACGAGCCGTACTCGAACATCCACACGCCGGCCGACAGCAGCGCCGCCAGGCCCAGAATTGGCGGCCGCCGCAACGGGCCGAGGCCGTCGACAAAGGTCTCGAAGCGCGCCTCCAACCAGCCCGCCACGCCACCGTGAAATGGTGCGAGCACGCGCTTGAGCGGAACCTGCACCAGGGCCGGCTTCCAGAGCAGCACGCCCAGCGCGAGCGTCGCGCCGAAGAACACCGCGGCGGCCAGCAGCTCGATGTCTCGTCCGAGCTCAGGCAGCTGGATGGCGAAGGACACGACGACCAGGATCGCGATCAGCGTCAGCCCGTCGAACACCCGCTCGACCACCACCGACGCCAGCGCCAGTGTTTTGCGCACGTTGCGCTTGCGGCCCAGCAGGTACGCCCGCCAGAACTCGCCCAGGCGCCCGGGCAGCAGGTTGTTGGTGGCAAAGCCCATGATCAGCACCGGGAACAGCGTACTGAGCGGTGCGCGGGCGGCCCCGCTCAGAATCACCCGCCAGCGGACCGTGCGCAACACGTAGCCGGCCAGCGTGCACATGGCCGAGGGCACCAGCCACAGATAATTGACGTTGCGCAGCTCGTCCACAAACGCGCGCAGGTCGACCCGCTGAAGGGCCAGCACGAGAAAGACGACAGTCAACCCCAGGCCGACGAGACGTGTGACGCGTGATTTCACGGTCGCGGCAGGCTGTCGACCACGTTCCCCCGCGCGTCTGCCACCAGTAGCCGACTATCGGCGGACATCGCCACGCCTACCGGCGTGCCGCCCTGAAGCGGAAGTTCTTCCAGCTGCTGGCCTTCGGGACTGAAGATCGCCAGCTTGCCCTGGTCCGGGAACGTGGCGATGACGCGACCCTGAGCGTCGACAGCCACGTAGGGTTTGTTGGTCACCGCCTGACTCTGCCAGCCGGTCGGCACGGCTATCTGGAGCAGCGGATCGCCGCTGGGGCTGAGCTCCTGGATGCGGTGGTTCCACGTGTCGGCCACCCACAGGTTGCCCTGCGCATCGAGCGTCAGGCCCACCTGTTCGTTGAACTGGGCGGGGCCGTCGCCCGCGCCGCCAAACATGCGCTTGAAGCTGCCGTCCAGGCCGAAGACCTGTACGCGCTTGTTGCCGGTGTCGGTCACGAACACCTCGCCGGCGTCGATGGCGATCGCCCGTGGGCCCCAGAACACGCTCGGGTCGTTGGTGACGCTTCCCTTGGCGTCACCCAGCCTACCCCACTTGCCCAGGAACTTGCCGGTCGGATCGAAGTACTGCACGCGATGGTTCCACGTGTCAGCCACGTACACGTTGCCATTGGGCGCCACGGCGATGCCCCACGGCTCCTGGAACTGGCCGTCAGCCTGGCCGGGCGCGCCCCAGCTGGTGGCGATGGTGCCGTCCGTGTTGAATACCGTTACGCGCGCCGGCTTGCCTTCGACCACGTAGATCTTGCCGTCGGGACCGCTCGCCACGTTCTTGGGGTCCACCAGGACGGGCCGACCGTCGGCGCCGCGGCCATAGACCAGCGTGCCGTCAGGCTGAGTCTGCAGCACCGCCTCGCGCGCAGCGCCTTGCGCCAGCGGCTGCTGCGCCGCGGTCGCCGGCGCCAGCGGCGACGTCGCGGCCGCCGCGCCACCAAGCAGGGCTGGCCCGAGCGCCGGGATCTCCTTGTTGACGCAGAACACCATGCCCCGCGCGCCCGTATCGCTGGGCGCCTGCCGATAGAGCAGGAACTTGAGCAGGCGCAGGCGATTGTCGGGATTCGAGAGCGTCTGGCCGATTGCGTCGAAGCGCAGCCAGGGCACCTCGAAGCGGTGGGTACCCACCGCGAAGCCAGGCGTATCGGTGGCCACGAACGACTTGTAGTCCTCGGGGAACCAGGCGTTGAGCTTGTACGACTGGCAGGTGTACTGACTCAGCTCGGCTTGAATGGGGTCCAGGTTCGTGTCGCGCGCGATCAGCACCGGATAATCGGCCAGGTTGGTGCCCGCGTCGATGGTCTTCGTGTAGTAGCGGCGGTTGTGGTAGTCGCGCAGGTACCACTCGAACGGCCAGGACACGGCCTCGTGGTCGCCATCGCCCCAGCCGTTGTCGAGCAGGATCCGCATGTCCTTGCCCTGGCCGGTCTGGGCGGCAATGCGCTCGATCTCGCCGACGATGAACGGCACGTCGTGTGTGGTCTGCACGTACACCAGTGGCTCGACCGGCACATCCGGGTGGTCGTAGTTGACCATCAAGCCGGTGCGCAGGTAGCCCGCGCCGAGCACCGCCAGCGCGCCAACGGCAACGCCCGGCAGCACCGTGTCGCGGCCCCACTTCGGACCCAGGTAGACCAGGCCACCGGCAATGGCGGCAATCATCACGGCCAGCGCCAGGCGCTGCAGCGTGACGCTTTGCTGAGCCACGGGCGACGACACCGGCGCCGCCCCGAGGCCAATCCAGGCCAGCAGCGCGAACATCGCCACCAGGATCAGGCCACCCGTCGCCAGGCCACGCGAGGTCAAGGCGCGTCGACCCCAGCCCGCGTCCGACCACTGGCCGAGCAGCCTGCCTGCCAGCAGCACCAGGGGCAGCGTGATCTGGGGCAGCATCCACGGCATCTTCTCGCCAGCCCAGCTGTAGATCAGCAGCGCGGCGACGAACCAGAAGGCGCAGAACCAGAAAAAGAGCTGCCGCGGGCGGACCAGGGCGATGGCCAGCAGCCCCAGGATCAAGGGCACGAACTCGTACAGCGGCAGCAGCATGAAGTAGTAGAACCACGGCTGCCCACCACGGGCGAAGTCCTGCTGATCGAGCCAGTAATTGAGCGCGCCGGTGGTTCCAGCGCAGCCGTTCAACGGCAGCGTGACCAGCGCCGTGCACACGCCCTGCAAATTCGTGAGGAATGTGGTGTACAGCAGCAGGTTGATCGCCAGGAACAGACCCGCGCCAACGACCCAGGCCGAGAGACCCAGCGCGCGCACGCGGGCGCGGAACAGCAGCCGGCGTTCGCCGCGCAGCAGGAACCAGCAGCCGAGCAGGAACACAAACGGGATGAAGCCGCTGATGTAGAAGTCTTCCTTGGTGGCGAACAGCAGCGCGGCCGAGACACACGCGGTGTAGAACCAGTTGCGCTGGCCGGTGGCCAGGTAGCGGAAGACGCCGATGACCAGCAGCAGCGTGAACGCGTCGACGTAGATGTCGTGGCGAATGAAGCGCGAGAAATAGAGGAAGGCCGGTGAGACCGCCAGCAGCAGGCTCGCCGCGATGGCGCCGGTGCGACCGAGCTCGTGCCGAAGCAGGTACGGCATGCCGATGATCGCCACGCCGAACACGGCGGGTACGAGTCGACCGGTGAAGTCGTTGGCGCCGAAGAGCAGGTAAGCCAGCGCGTTCAGCTCGAACAACAGCGGCCCGTGCATCATCGCGTTGTGCTCGTAGCCCTCGCCGTCGTACAGCCGCCACGAGTAGAACGCGTGCAGGCTCTCGTCGTGGTGGTAGGCCTTGTAGCCGAGGTCCCAGAAGCGCAGCACCAGGCCGAACAGCATCAGGGCCAGGAAGGGCAGGTACTCGGGATCGATCGGAATCTCGACCGAGTAGCGCTTGCGCGCCGGGCGTCGGGTTTCTTCGACCGCCGGCAGGGCCTGCTCGGGCGCCGTTGGTGGGGCGTGTGGGATATCTGTCGCAGCGGGCGTGGCGGCGCGCGGCCCCACCTGGACCATGGCTTGGCTCGACCTCCGAGTCTCGTCCGAGTATAGCCGAGCGTTTGCGCTTTCCCGAACAAACCCCGCACGATTCCGTCGGATCAGCGGGCCCGGTAGATGGTCACGGTTCCAACACGAACTGCCACCGGCAGCACGCCTTCGAAGCGGGTCGTGACCTGTTCGCCGTAGCTGCGGCGCTCGACCTCCCCCACCACCACGAAGCGCACGCCATACCGATTCAGGAGCGATTGAATCGCGCTCGGGTCGGCGTCGCGGTACAGCAGCGCCAGGTCGCCCTGTCGTGCGCCCAGTTCCGGCTGTGGACCGCGCCACTGCAGCTCGTGACCGACCCAGCCGAGCACCGTCGCCGCGCCCGAATACGTCGACATCGATGCTGCCGACGAATACTCGCCGCCACCGTCACCAATGCCCTCGGCGATGACCGCCCGCCCACCTGGCCCGTTCTGATCGGACAGCCAGCGCACGGCCGCGCGTTCGTCGGCGCTCAAGAACGCGGTGCCGTCCAGGGTCGGCCCGCCAGGCGGCTGCTCGCTCAGCCGCGTGGCGATGGCGGTCAACGGATAGACCATGCCCGCCGCGACGAACGCCAGCGCGCACGCAGCCACGACCCACCGCGCACGCCGCGTGAACCGGCCCAGGATGGCCAGGCCGCCGCCCCCGGACAGCGCAGCCAGCAGCCAGGCGTTCTCGTGGAACTTGAAGACGGTGTTCATCCGCGAATGGAACGCGTCGTCGAGGAAGATCACTTCGACGCCCAGCAGCATGGCGGCGGCGAACGCGCCGATGCCGACGACCATGGCCGCGGCTGGATCGAAGCGGTCGAGCACGCCTGGCCATGGCAGCAGGACAGCAAGCAGCGCGACCAGCACGCCTGGCGCCGGCTGGCCGAGCACCCACAGCGCCGCGCCCGCCACAACACCCGCGCCGGCGATCAGCCAGCCGCGGCGGTCGCCAGTACACCAGCGGGTGAAGATGCCGAGCGAGGCGAGCAGCACGATGCCCCAGCCAAACAGCACCAGCAGCGACCCGAGGGGCGTTCGCTCACGCACGATGCCAAGCCCGAGCGGCGGCCCGCCGTAGCCCACGAAATAGGGAAAGTACAGCGCCGCGCCGGCGAATGGCGTGAGCGCGGCGGCTGCCCAGCCCCAGCGCCACTCGGACAGCCTGGCCGCGTAGAGAACGAGACCGATGTACAGCAGCCAGAACGGGGCGATGTCCCAGGTGTTGATGACCAGCAGCCCGCCCAGCGCGATCGCGCCCAGGCCCTGGGTCCAGGCCGATCGAAGCGTCACGCCGCGACTGACCACGTGCGCTGCCGCGATGGCCAGCACCAGGAGCTCGAAGGGCATGGCCACGAAGTGGGGGTGCAGGTCGCTCAAAAACGCGGAGAAGAACGGGAACTCGTCGATGCCGTCGGGCTGCAGGTTGGGGATGATGCGCGATGCGTGAAACCACCAGAAGCTGTTGAAAGGCGGCCACACGCCAGGCACGACCCCGTCGGCGAAGTGATTGATCGCGAGCGTCTGGCCCGCCTCGGGGCTGAGCAGCCTGCGCGAGACCAGGTACTCCAGGAACGTTTCCAGGTTGCCGCAGAACAGCGCCAGCGCGGTTGTCGTGGCGCTACCAGCGGCGGCCCACGATGCGGGAACCCTGGCCGCCCGGGCCAGGCTCCACGCCAGTGAGGCGACACCAACGGTGGCCAGCGCCGGCACCGTCGCCGCGGCCAGGTTGTAGGCCACGCCAGGCGTCACGCCGCTCAGTTTGCCCGCGCAGGCCAGGATGAAGTACCCGAAGTAGTAGGAGGGCACGCCAAAACCGGCCAGCCACGTGGCC
>CBJLVJ010000089.1:0-8390 GCA_966426465.1 uncultured bacterium
CATACACGCCGGGCGTCAAATACTCAGGCATACCTTGCTCCTTAGCTTGGTGGGGTTCACTTCACCAGACAGGCCGCACTGGTGCATCACAAGAATCACGTCGTGGTTGAATCGAGCCGGAGCTCGTATGAGGACGACGGCACGTCCAGCTCGATGTCTCTGGTGATGGCATCCGGCGTGGTCACGCGGACAACGACGCGGCCATGCCCTGGCGAGCGCAGCGTGAATCGGCCCTGAGGGTCGGTGCGCGTCCAGGCCGACGGCTCGCGGGCGGTCGCAACCGTTGCATCTTCGACGGGCAAGCCGTGCTCATCGAGGACTACTCCGCGCACGAAATCCTGGACCTCGTGGCCTCCAATTCCATTACGGCTTCTGTAGGCGAGCTTGCGCGAGAGGATGAGTGGCGCTTCGATGGTCAGCGCCAGGTCCAGCGGAACCGTGAGGACGTAGGAGAACGCCGCACGTGGCTCGCCGCCGAGTGCGCTCCACACGTCCAGGAGCTTCAGTCCGAAGTCCGGATGGGCGACACGCGCGAGGATTGGGAACTCGGATGCGAGGTCGGCAGGCAATCCCTCGTCCGGCAGCTGCGGGAAGCGCATGAGCACGCCCAGGGCTCGCCACACGAGTCGGAAGGCATCGTCCGCGTTGGGTGTCAGGGCACTGACGACATAGCGCAGGTCGATTCGTCGAGGCAGCGCCCGAAATTCCGCCTTGCCATTGTTGTGGGTGGCCTGAAACTGCGACTGACGAAGATCGGTGTTCTCCTGCAGCTCGAGCAGGTGGAAATTGAGTGTCGGTCTGACGAGTCGATCGATGAGCTCCTTCGTCGGGACATCGAAGCTGATGTCGACTTCGGAACGATCGATGCGACCTTCACGGTAGATCAGACCCTCGAGGGCCTCGTGCAGTCCGGGAAGCATGGCCTGTAGCGCACATGACACCACGCGGCGGACACAGCGAAATCACAACGATCACTGCTGCCGATCGCGTTGCGTACAGTAGCAGCTGTGGCGGAACGCGTGTACAGCTATCGAGGACCAGCCTCAGTCGCCCGCGAGGTGCAGGGATCTCATACGGGTACGAGTATCCACTCGCTAGGCGAACTTCGTGATTGGCTCAACAGGCACCCTGAAGCCGAGAGCGAGGGAGCAACTTTCGTGGTGACGACTAACGGAGTCCTGCGGCTTGCGCCAAGACGCACAGAGCACGTGGCATGTGCCGAGGGCGCTCCCGTCCTGGCAGCTGGGGAGATCATCTTTGCCGGGGGTAGCGATACACCGCGGGTGATTGAGGCAACGAATCAATCGATTGGCTACTGCCCCGAGCCGGAGTCCTGGCCAGCGCTCGCAGCAGCGCTCGGCCGCATCGGACTGGCGCCACCCGAACGCTACACGCGCGAATTCCTTTTCCGTCTCTGCCGAGACTGTGGTCAGCTCAATATTGTCAAGGAGAACTGGTTCTACTGCAGCGTCTGCGACGCTCCATTACCGGCGGCATGGAATATCGGTGCAGAGCCTACGTGGTCTCAATCATGAACGAGAACTCTGATAATCGTGTCTGGAGGAAGTTTCCCCGATGCCACTCGACTTACGATCTCGGCGATGCGGTGATGCCCGCCAGTGACGGACAGGGCGCCTGGACCGCCAGAGCCACTGATCGGATCCTCTATCCTGAATCGGATCAACTCTTCGTTGCTCATTTGGCCAATGGAGCCGGCCTGATCGGGTGAAATCCCATGGCGGGTATCTACGACTGAGCCTCCCAGTTCGCCTGCGCGGATCTCCTCGATACGCGGGTTGAACTCCTCCACCGTCGGCATTCGCGGGTTGCGCGGCGTGCCGAACGCTCGGCCCTTCGCATCACCCCGAACGACGCGCGCGAGCAGTCGGTTCTGTTCGTCTTCAGGCAGGCCGTTGAGAAGTTTGCTGATGTCTCCCTCTTCCGTGGGCGCCGTGGCACTCGCGGCAGAGGTGGGTATTGGCTCGTCGGGTTGTTGTGGCGACGAGGAGGGCCCCGACGTCGAGGGCTCCTCGGTCTTCGTGGAACCTGACGGGCTGCTTGTGCCGGAGGTGGATGGCTCATCCGTGCGTGGGGTGGACGAGGTGCCGCTCGTGCCGGAGGTCAAGGGCTCGTCCGTCCTTGGCGTCGATGAACCGCCGACCGTCGGGTCGTCACCGGATCGGTTGTTGTTTGACATCGCGCGCGGCGCATCGTCGGGCCCGCGGCCGCCTTCGATTACCTGGAACTTGCGCTGGTCGGGCTGAGTGAGTGGCAAGGCGTCGTCGGTTCCCGTGGCCGCCAGCGCCTTGGGCTCGGCGTTGTCATTCGCGGCTGGGCCGCGGGGGAGATCGGTCTCTTTGATGGGCACCGCCTGGCTTGCGCCACCGCCTGGCCCGTTATCGGGAGGCAACGCGTTATCGTTGGCCGCGGGGCCGCGCCCGCCCGGGATGTCGTCCAGCGTGGCGGTCTGCGCCGCGTTCGATGCCGGGGCAGTGTCGTCGGGTGCAACTTTCGCACCTGGCTGGGTGGGGTGATAATTGATGCTGACGGTGCCGCCCATAGCGGTGCGGACGCTGCCGCCGACGCTTTCGCCACTCGCCATGGCGCTTTCCTGCAAACCGGAGATGGACGTGAGCCCGGAAGCGGCGTGCATGGCACCGCCCACCGCCACCGCCGACAGCACCGACATACCGAACGACGACCAGGAGAAGTTACCGGTAGCAATGTTGATGGTGTTTTCGGTAACGATGTTGGCGACAGTGTTCAGGGCGAACTGCTTGAATGCGGAGTTGGCGATCGACACGCCTTGCTGGCCGAGCTGACCAACCCAGGCACCGAACCCGCCGCCGACCGCGCCACCGATGGCGCCGATGACAGCCGCGCGCATGACACCTTCGCCAAGTGGCTTGTTCTCAGCCCAGTTGTTGATGACCTGGATGGTGGCGCTGGTAGCGGCGCCAACGATCGCGCCGGCAATGATGCCGGTCATCACGGCACCGGTGCCCAGCGCGGCGCCGACGGCGCCGATAACAAAGGGTCCAACGACCAGGGCGACCACCACAATGACCGCGATGATGAGCAGCCACTTGACGACGCTCTTCCAGCGCGGCGGCACATGCGAGGCGTTTTCTTCCGCTTTTATGCGGATCTCGTCCTCCATCTTCGGCAGTGCGCCACGCAGACCCTGTTCGAGCGCCGCCGCGTTTTCCGCGAACCCGCGCTCCAGGCCGGCACTCATCTGGTCGTACGCTTGCTGGACCCCGTCCACCGCCTGGCTGAACCCACCACTCGCCGCGGTGCAACTGGTCGCCAGGACACCATCATGGGATTGCTGGATGTTGCTGAAGGTTTCGCTGGCCGAGCCGCCAATGCTCTGCAGGGTGGTGCTGATTTCGGTTGCCGTCTGGCTTGCGCCGTCCAGGCCCGATTGGGTGGAGGCGTCCAGGCCGTCACCGACCGCCGCAGCGGCCTGCATGATCTGCTGCTCGCCGGCGGTGAGTCCGTCGGCGATCTGGCCCTGAATCTGACCCAGACCAGCGTCCAGTTGGGTGGTCGCCTCGGCCAGGGCCGCGCCGAAGATATCCGGAGCGGGCGCCGCCTGACCTTGCAACTGGGCGGCCAGGGTGTTGCCCGAGTCCAGCACGCCAGCGGCGGCCTGGGCGATCTGGTCGTGGAGAGCGCCGATCAGCTGATCGGCCTGCTGCGCGATATCCGCGGACTGGGCCTGGGCCGCCTCGCGCGCGCCCTGCTGGAGGGCAGCTTCGTGCTGCGTCAGCGCCTGCACGGCGCCTTGCAGGGCTTGATCGATCCCGTCGCACAGGCCGGCACGGGCCTGCTCGGCCTGAGCCAGCGCGCTCGCCTCGGCGTCGGCCAGGGTCTGCAGGATCGCCGTGTGCTGGCTGGTCAGCGCCTCGCGCGCCTGGCGGGCTGTCGTGCGAGCAGTCTCAATGTCGTGCGCCTTGCCCTGCTGGGCCTGGTCGGCTTGCTTGTTTGCCTCGTCCTGCAGCCCCTTCTGGTAGCCCTCGGCCATCTGGGTGGCGGTGTCGGCCCGCGCTTTACCGCGGTTGTAGGTGAGTGGTCCGTCGAGAAAGCTATCGTCCTCGTCGACCAGACCGGCCATGTACTGATCGGCCATCTGCTTGCCGCGCTGAACGGCTTCGTCGCCGACGACACGACCCGCCTCACGGAAGCGCTGGTCGCCGGCGGCATAGCGCGCGTCGATCGCCTGGAGCTGGGTCGATTCACGTGCGTCGATCGACTGCAGCGCAGCGGTGTACTCCGACTCGAGCTGCTGCCGCGCGTTGCATGTGGCCTGAGTCAGCGCGCCGGAGGTGGTCGTGAACTGCTGCACGACCGTGTCGCGCGCCGCCTGGGCCTCGGCGGTGGCCTGAGCGCGAAGCTCCTCCAGACGGGCAGCAATGGCCTGGCACTGCCCGTCGGCCTGGCCGGCGACGGTCTGGGTCGCGCCGGCAGCAGCCGTCTGGATTGTGTCAGCCACTGGTGACGCGAGCACGGTGATCTGCTGAGCCCGGTCGGCGACCGTCGCCAGGAAGTCGGACAACATGCCACTGGCGGCAGCGGCATTCTGAGCTTCGGGACCGTCTCCTTCTTCAGCCGCCGGTGCGAACGCCACAGGGGCGGAGGCAAGCTGGGCGGCACTGGTTCGTGCCGTGTCGAGCTGCGCGGCCGACTGTTGGGCAATGGAGACGGATGCGTCAGCGGGCGGGGCCAGCCCCAGGCCCAGGTCGACGGGGCCTACGCTTGCCGGCTCTGGCATGGGCGGGCCGGCAGCCGCTGGCGCGGCTGCCGCTGGTGGGCTGGCAGGACCAGCTTGAGCCGCCACCGACCTCAGTGAGTCCAGGGCACTCCGGCCGCTCTCCTCGAGCAGCTGCGCAGGCGGCTGTTCGTGGACGTCTGCGCTCGTCGGCGCCTCGACGCGTGTCGGCTCCTGCGAGACCTCGGCCTGCGCGTCAGGTGGTGGTGGACCGGCCTGCGCGGGTGGACCGCCGGCGCCGGGGGTCGTCGATTGCTCGGTTTCAGCCGCGGTTTGTTCGGCTACGACGCGTTGCACGTAGCGGTTGCCGTGCAGTTGCTGCAGTTGCAGCAGCGTTTCGTGCTGAGCGGCTTCGTCGAGAAACTTGGGCATCGGCCCGCCCGCACCCGGCCCACCGAGCGGAGTGCGATCGTCCGGAACCTCAGCCAGCGTTGGTTTGCGTGGGTCCGACCGCTCACTGCGTCTGGTCTCGAGCAAGTCCACATTAGCCATGGTTCGCAGCTACTCCTTGCAGGTGCGCGCAGTCAGTCCTGCGATGCGAGTGGCGTGATGCCGGCTGAGCGCAGTGCATCGGCGATCGTGGCCTTCGCCGAGCGGTCGTACCCTGCCTGTTTCTGGCATTCGTGTGGTTGACGTGGCTCGCCGACGAGAGGACCTAATCCGCGCTCCAGGCGCCCGATCATTGCGTCAATCTGGCGGCCAGCCGAGGACTTGTCCGTTTCCAAGATCTGGGCGAACGCGTGAAGGGCAGTCACTGCCGCGCGAGTCGCGCGTGCTTCGTCCGACGACTTGATGTCGGCTGGCAAATCCAGCGCATCGGTGATGGCCGTCGTCAGGGCCGACACGGCGTGCTCCACCTGGGCTCGGATATGGGCTGCCGCTTGCGCCTGGCTGACCTCGAAAGGCCCGACTGCGGCCGGATCGACGTTGCGCTGGGATCCAGTCAGAGTGCTGATGCAGAAGTCGCCGGACGGTAAGTCCTCGGCGTGCGGAATCATGAAGAAGCGGTCGGCAGCGCTATTCGCGTACAGGACGCCCAGATGTGGACTCATGAGTTCAGTCTCGTTCCAATGCCCATGGTTAGCTCGCCATCACGGTGACGGTTGTGGTGATGAACTGGGCCTGGCAGGGTTTGACGGCCACGGGGTCTGGTATGGGACCCACGGGTGTGGGCTGCATCGCCGGCACGGTCACGTTGAACGTGGCCATAAAGGTTGCGCCCTTCAGCAGCGCCGGCTTGCCAGCGGCGGTGGTGCGCAGCGTGAGATTGTTGGGCATGAGCGTGACGGTCAAGGTGCCCATGCCCGGGGTGACAAACGGGGGCGCGGTGTACATCAGTGGTCCGCGCAGCGCGATCGGCAGCTCGTCACCTTGCAGGCAGACGGGCTGATTGTTGACCAGCACCGTGGTACCGGTGCCGACGAGCGGAATCGGCGCGACAAGCTGCGGAACGAGTGCCGGCGGCGGCACCGTCACCTGGAGCATATCGCCGGTTTTGATGACAAAGTCGGCCATGTCTCAGCGGACCATCTCGAGATACGAACCGAAGTCGCTTTCGAGCAGCATTTTGCCCATCTTCTGGAACTCGTAGGCGGCGGCGCGGACCAGGTGGCGCATGGATATGGGCTTGCCTTCATCGGCGGCCAGAAACGCGGATGCCAGCACAATGTTGCGGATGTTGCCGCCGGTGACCTTCAGCTGGCGCGCCAGGAACTCCAGGTCCAGATCGTCGGCACGTGGCGCTCTGGTGGGGAACGTGCGGCGCCAGAGCTCGAGGCGTTCCGCCTCCTCCGGTGCGGGAAAATTTATGGTGAAGTGAATGCGCCGCACAAACGCATCGTCCATATTCCTGGGCAGGTTGCTCGCCAGGATGACCAGTCCGTTGTACTCCTCGGTGCGCTGGAGCAAGTACGCGGTCTCGATGTTTGCGTACCGGTCATGTGCATCGGAAACGCCGGATCGCTTGCCGAACAGCGCGTCAGCTTCGTCAAAGAACAAAATCGCATCGCTGTCCTGGGCTTCACTGAACAGCCGCTCGAGGTTCTTTTCGGTTTCGCCGATGTACTTGTTGACGACCGAGGACAGGTCGATGCGGTAGAGGTCCAGGCCTAGCTCGTGGGCGAGGATCTCGGCGGCCATCGTTTTTCCTGTGCCCGAAGGACCGGCGAAAAGGGCGATGACTCCCTTGCCCATGGCGAGCTTTCGATCGAAGCCCCACTCGCCATAGACGGTTGGACGCTGACGAATCATCGTGGCGATCAGGCGCAGGGTGGTGAGTTGAGCCGGTGGCAGGACGATGTCGCTCCAGCTGTAGCGTGGCACGAGCTTGCGTGCGAGCGAACCCAGCCGGTGTTGCGCCTGTACGCGGCAGGCCGCGTCGATGTCCTCCGGGGTAATCCTGCCATCGACCGGGTCGCGTGACCACGCCAGCGTGTGCGCTCGGGCGAGGGCGTCATCGATCTGGCCCGGGCTGAGCCGGAAGCGACTCGCGAGCGCGGTCACTTCCTCGAGGCCGAGTGCGCTGGAGCCATTCAAACCGACGGTCCACAGGTCGCGGCGTTCGGCGTAGGTCGCATCCGGCAGCTCGAGGCGCAAGAATGGGCGTTGCTCCAGCACGCGACCAGGTTCCCAGGCGCGATTGGCGAGCACCACGGTTGGGACCCTGCCGCCGGCGAGCGCGCGCGTGAAGGTATGAAAATCGCCGTCCTTGCCCGGCTCCGGATGAAGCACGTCGTCAACGCCGGACCAGCACAGGAGCGCGCCAGACAACAGCGCCTCCCGCTCGGCCAGCATGAGCCGACGCCCAAGCGGAAGGTCAGCTCCAGCGGAGCCGGCGAGCTCGAGTGCAAGCAACGGGCGTGCTAGCGACGTCGCAAGGTATGCTGCCGCGGCGGTTTGCCCGTTGCCGTAGCGTCCGTGTAGCAGAACCGCTGGCGGCCGTGTGGCGGTATGCCATGGCCAGGTCCGCGACCACTTCTCGAAGTGCTCACGAACGCTCGCCGCCAGATGCGTGGCCCCACTCTCGGCCAGATACATGGGCGAGCCAAGGCGCGCATCAGGGGTGTTCGAGCCCAGCAGATAGCCTGCAATACGCTCGTCAAGCTTCAGGTAACGCGTGAGCAGCACGGGACGGCGGGAATTCGCGTCGTCGTGGACGCCGATCAGCTCCCAGCGCAGCAGCGGCGCGTCGGCTTCGAATGACCGACGTGCAGCGAGGCGCTGGTCTATCGGGAGCCGCAACAGTCGGAACACCAGATCGATCGTGGGCCGTTTCCTGGTGACGTCGTCCTGCAGATACGCAAACAACCGTTCGTACTTGAGGTCCAGTTCGGCGGCGAGGCAGATGAGGACCACGTCGCGTTCGAAGTCCGAAAGCCCGAACAGCTCCACGAGGCGGTCTAGCCGCGGAACCTCGCCGGCGGCGCGACACGTATCAGCGAGCACGCCGATCCGGCGGTCGGCCAGCTCCAAAGCGGTTTGGAACTCGGACAGACCGGGCGCATCGTCCGGCTCGGCCACGGCGTCGGTCGACAGCAGTGCCTGGATGTCGCTTTCGGACACGTACAGCCCACGGTAGCCTTCGTCGGCGCGCTGTCCGCGTTCGCGTTCAGCCCGT
>CBJLVJ010000090.1:0-8375 GCA_966426465.1 uncultured bacterium
CCCGCGTGTGGCCAGCGCCTCCCCTGTTGCAGACGCGTCGCCGAGGCCCGCGAGCACTGGCGGCGTTCGGAAGCTCCAATTGGGCGAGGAGGAGCTTGTGGCGCGGGAGTCGCGCCGTCCAGGAAACGGAGCACGTGTCAGCTAAGGTGCGCCCGCGAACAAGCCACAATGGACACCGAAGACGACATCGATGTCGACGGCGTTCCATCAGCGACGAGCGCGCGCCAAGCATACGTCAATCTGGAGCCGGGCCGGGGTCCACGGGAGCCCGGTCTAGCCCAGTTGCTGGTGCGTAGGCGAACGCGTTACACGGAGGCGTGCGCGCCGTTGGATAAGTCCGACGATGCTAGCCGACCGCGAGATTCGTGGCGATCCGGGTTCAGAGCCCGCGGCCGCGGGCTCTGCTCGAGGGGTAGGCGGACCATAAAGCGTGCTCCTTGGCCAGAACGCGAATCCACCTCCAGTGCGCCACCATGCGCGACGGTGATGCCGTGTGCCAGAAACAGTCCTAGCCCCAGCCCGATTGACCCGGGCCCGGCGGCGAAGCGCTGGAACAGGCGTGGGATCACGTCAGGCGAAAGGCCTGGCCCGTGATCGACGAAGGAAACGACTGCCCAGGATTCGCTCGTCGTCAACTCGATGATCACTGGCTCGTTTTCTGGCTGGACCTTCAACGCGTTGGACAGCAGATTTTCGAAGACTTGCCGCAGCCGGCTCGAATCGGCCGAGACGACCAGTTCATCCATCGGTCCTCGCACCTCGACGGCGCCTGGAACAGACGTGAACTCGGCAGCGGTTACCCTGGCGAGCTCAACGACATCGATCGGCTCGCAATTCAACTCGAATAGGCCCTGTTCAAGTCGGGCAGTATCGAGCAGATCGAGCACCAGACGATTCAGTCGATCCAGGGAGCGCAGGACCTCCTGGGCATCACTCAGGTAGCGCTCCAGCCCCTCGCGCCGCGCTCGGCGGGCCATCAGGTCGAGCCGAGCGCGCACTGGCGTCAGCAGGTTGCGGAAGTCATGCGCGAGGACAGTGATCAACTCCTCAGCTGCCCCCTGTCGCGCGCGCGCCGCTGCTTCGGAGGAGGCCTGTTCCGATAGCTCGGCATGGTGCGCCACCATACCGACCCAGCGACTCACGGTGATTAGAAAGCGCAGGTCACCCTCACTGAAGAAGTCGGGTGCTTGCGAGACGGCAGACAGCACGCCGCGCCGTTCGCCAGCAACGTCAAGTGGCACGCTGATCTCCGAGCGAATGCCTAAGCCCAGGCGCAGCCCACGCAGCTCGCGTGTGTCCCGGTCCACTCGGCCGGCGCGGCGTGGGTTGCCCGTCTGAAAAACCTCGACCATGCGCCCGCCGTTGGCGATGGGTAGCCGATGGAGGCCGAGCGCGTGCTGTTTCTGGCCGAGTGGCGTAGGACTGGTGCCGCGCGCGACGAGTGTTGACGTCGACGGCTCGTACAAGAAGGCGTCAACCTTGTCGCAGCGCAGCGCCTCGGCGACCGCGAGCGTCGCGGCATCAAGCGCGGAATCCAGATCGAGTGGCAGGATCTCGATCAATTGCTCGAGTGTGTTCAGCAAGCGGTTCTGTCCATTGGCCAGACCGCGTTGGCTGACCCACGTCGCAAGCTCGGAGCGCGAGCTCAGGCCAAGTCGGCCAAGTGTCTGCTGGACATGGTTGGCTGCCGTGCCCGGCGAGATGACCATTTCAGCCGCGATCTGCTGATTGGTATAGCCTCGCGCGACCAGCGCTGCGACTTCGCGCTGCCGCACGGTAAGCGCGTCGCGGCCAGGCCCGCCCTCATCCAGCGTCATAGTGCCCTCGGGCGCACACCATAGCGCATTCGCGGCGCGCGGTATGCAGCCTGTGTGTTGCGCAGCTGTGTGTTGCCCAGCGCGACAACGGCCGACGCCGCGCAGGAGCACCCGCGCCTGGATCCCCCATTAGCACTGGCTTCCAGGCGCCGGTGCTGGCGGATGCTCGGAGTAGGACAACGAAATGAAATTCTCCTGCTTGATACCGACCTGGTTGAGCTCGTCCGGGGTGAGCGGCGTCAGGACGTTTTCGCCAGCGAACGGTCCATCGCAAATGCGTCGGACGCTGACGACAGCCGGCGCAGCGCCACTGAATGATTGCCGCCTCCATCTTCGGGGATGAAGTCGATGACGCCCTCCAGTTATTCGACTGGGCGTGTCCGGTTCGCCTCCGCAGATGTGCGCACCAGGTTGTTCGTGACGATCCCGTCGACGCTTCCGAGGATCGTCCACTAATCGTCCATTCGCGGATGGCCACGTTTCCCGAGCTCGAGCCGAAAGTGGCCACCGGATAGGGTGTTGCTGTGGGTTCAGCAACCAACGCCGTGGTTGTCAAGGCCTGCTCTCCGTCGAGCGACCGTTGAAGCGGCGCCTTGGAACTGCCGAGTGGCGACCGTACGGTTCCACTCCACCGCGGTGGTCTCGCGAGATGCGAGATGGGTTACCCAATCAGTTCTCGGAAGGCAAGCGGCACGGTGAGAGCGTTCTGCTCGACGGCGCCCAGGGCATGCAGGGTTGTGCGCTGGGCGGCGGCGCCCGTGTGGCCGAGTAAGGTCGCGCGCGGCTGTCCCCCACGCGCAGGATCTGGCCCTGCCCCGGCCCAGCGCTCGGCTGCATCGCCCTCGGCGTAGGGGGCCACCCACACCCCGATCGTCCCGTCCCACCCACCGCTGGCCACCAGGAAGGCCCCGTCTGCACTAGGGCGACCGACAGCGGCACGCCGAACGCGTCGGCCAGCGCGGCCTCGGACACGTGGGCACCCGCCAGGCTGGCGTCCTGGGCCTCCACGTGCGCCCCTTTCGTGCCGGACGGCCTGGCTGCGAGGCCGAGTTGGCGACAAACTCGGGCAGACATGATGCGGACGCCTTCGCACGTCTTCTGAGCGCACGGGAATCGCGATCAGCAGACCGATTTTCAGCTCCTCGCCAGCAGCAGCCGGACGTCACCAGTCCGGCACCAGACACGTTGGGCCGCGGTCGACCGGAGTCATGACCTGCTTACACAAGACGAGCGGATTCTTTCGCTCGACTCGGCGTTTTCCCCAGTAACAAATGGATGGTCCAGTCGCAAATAGTCGATGACTGAAACACCAGCTGCCGGTACCGGTCCGGCTCGGCCGCGAAGATGCCGTAGTGTATGCATCCAACTCAGTGGCCCCATGCACCGTCCTGGAAGCACAGCCCAGCTAGCTGCTCGCTCGAGCCGCGCAGCTTGGCAAAAAGGTTGCACTATGGGCGGCGCAAGCAGCCGCAGGAGGTAGGGTTCGAGCAGTGCTGATAGCTCCCGGCCTGGAGGGTTATGAGTGGCTACGGCTTCTGTGGGAACAAACATCAGAAGCGATGGCGCTGTCAGACGCTGCGGGCATCGTCCTGGCCGCCAACCCGGCGTACTACAAGCTGTACGGCTTCGGGCCCGAGGAGATCCTCGGCAAGAGCTTCGCTTTGATCTTCCCGAGTGACCAGCGGCCAAGGGTCGAAGCTGAGTACCGCGAGATCTTCAGCAGCGAGATGCCACCGCCCGTGGTTCAGTCGACGGTCCGCAGCAAGGACGGGCTCGAGCGCGTGGTGGAGTCGCGCGTCAGCTTCGTCGAGGACGGTGGTCAGCGTCGGGCGATGCTGAGCATCATTCGGGATATCACCGACGAGATGGCTGCACGTGCTGCCGCGGCCCGCGCTCAGCCTGACCTGCGTGCGTTCTTGTTCAGCTTGTCGCATGACATCAAGAGTCCGCTGTCCGTCATCAAGGGCCACGCCCAGGTGATCCGTCGCCAGCTCGCGAGGTCTGCAGGGCCACCGCGGCGGGAGCGCCTGACGGATGCACTGGTGCAAATCGAAGCAAACGCGATGCGCGTCGCCGATCTGGTCGACGAGCTCGTCGAGGTGGCCACCATGCAGGAGGGCGGCACAGTCCCGCTGCGTCCATCCGCGCTCGACTTCGTCGCAGTCGTGCGCGAGACCATTGACCGTCACCAGCGACTTGCCGACCGGCATCGGTTCACGTTCGAGCCTGCGGCAGAATCGCTGCCGGGGCAGTGGGACGGACCGCGTCTCGGCCGCGTGCTCGACAACCTGCTTGGTAATGCCGTCAAGTACAGCCCTGAGGGCGGCGTGATTAGCGTTCGCGCAGGCCTGCAAGAACGACCCATCGTGCGAGCTGCTGCCGCTGGTGCGTCGTCCGACGCTGCAGATGATTCTTCAAACTGCGTGGGCGTGCTGTTGTCAGTGGAAGATCGCGGCATCGGCATCCCGGCCGACGATCTCCCTCACGTTTTCGAGCGTTTTCATCGCGCCAGTAACGTGCCGCAGACCGTTGTGGGCTCCGGCATCGGTCTGACAAGCGTGGCTCAGATCGTCCATCAGCACGGAGGCGAGATCGCCATCGCCAGCGAAATGGGCTCGGGCACGCGAGTTACGGTCTGGCTGCCGCTCTGCACCACGGACCAGGCGGAAGTGGGCCAATGAGCGCCGAGCAAGGACCGTCCGCAGCATCGATCGAGATCGTTGCACCAGGGTCGGCCAAGGGACAGCGCTTCGACACAGGCGTCCCGAATCTCGACCTGGTTCTCGGCGGAGGTCTGTTGCGCGGCACGATCGTGATGGTCATAGGCCCGCCGGGCACTGGCAAGACGATCATCGCACAGCAAATCGCCTTTCGTGCTGCCAGTCGTGGCGAGGTGGCGCTGTACTTCACGGGCTATTCGGAGACGCACGAGAAACTGCTCGCGCACAACCAATCCCTCGAGTACTTCGACCCTGAGGTGATCGGCACCGAAATCCAGATGGGCAGTCTTCCGGACCTCCTGGCGCTAGGGGCGGAGGACGCAAAGCAGGCAATTCTCGAAACCACTCAGAAGCAGCGTGCGTCGCTCATTGTGCTGGATGGCTTCCGCAGCATCCGCGGGTTCCTCGCGGACGAGCAAGCCGCGGCAGAGTTCCTCTACTCGCTTGGGGCCAGACTCGCGTTACTCGGCGCCACACTCCTGGTGCTGGTCGAGGGCGACGCGACGGACCGCATCCGCGATCCGGAGCAATCGGTCTGCGACGTTATCTTGTCGCTACAGCGCGTGGTCAGAGGCGGCGGTCATCGGCGCTCGATCGAAGTATTGAAGGTGCGCGGCGCGGCGCCCCTCGCGGGTTTGCACCCGATCACGATCGATGCGCGTGGTATCACTGTCTACCCACGGCTCGAGTCTGTTGTGCCGGCCGAAATCGGACAGTGGACGGATGCGCGAGCAGGGTTCGGCATCGCGGACATCGACAGCCTGATCGGCGGCGGACTCAACGTCGGCACTTCGACCCTTGCAGCGGGCACGCCCGGGCTGGGCAAAACGCTACTGGGTATTCACTTCCTTGCCGAGGGCGCACGTAGGGGCCAGCCGGGCCTGTTTGCCGGATTCACCGAGAGCGCAGCGCAACTTCGCGCCAAGGCGCAGCACTTCGGGATCGATCTCGCGGCCGCGGAACGCGACGGAACCATTCAATTACTAACGGTTCCACCGCACGACCTGGACTCGGATCTGGTGTCGTGGCTCATCCGCGAACGCGTCGAGGCGCACCCGGTACAGCGCCTGGTTATCGATTCGGCGACGGAGCTGCAGGGCGGACTGACGTCACCTGAGCGGGCCTCGATGTTCATGGCCTCGCTCGGCGCCTACCTTCGTAGCCGCACCGTCACCACGTACATGACCGTCGATGTGCCGACGATCGTCGGTCCCGAGCTGTCCTTTGCTGGCACACCACTCCTGGTGTTCGCCGAAAACCTGTTGCTGTTGCGCTACGCCGAACTGGCAGGCGAGCTCCATCGCGTTTTCGCGGTGTTGAAGATGCGGTTCTCCGATTACGACCGCGCGCTGCGCGTGTACACCATCCGAGATGGCAAGGGCATCGAGATTGCCGGCCGAGCTCCGCGCGCTGAGGGTTTACTCACTGGCCTGGCGCGGCCACTGAGCAGCAGCGAATCAGTCCACCAGGATTATCCGGGGCCGCAATTCTGATGGCGACGATTCTGATCGTCGACGACGAAAAGCCGGTCCGACAATTCCTCGTCGCGGCCTTCGAACAGCAGGGTCATCAGGTGCTCGAAGCATCGCATGGCCGCCAGGCGCTGAATATCCTGGCAAATACATCCATGCATCCGGACATCGTCATTTCAGACGTGATGATGCCGGTTGTGGGTGGCGCTGAATTGTGCAGCGTTCTCAAGTCTGATCCGTCTACCGCCGACATTCCGGTTGTACTGATGAGCGCTGGCCATCCACGCAGCAACGCGACGTCCCTGGCAGACGCGCTCATTGGTAAGCCTTTCGACCTGGACGCACTCGATGCCCTCGTGCGACGGTTATTGTTGCTTCGCGCCCAACGTAGTGGGCCTCCGGTAAACGACGCACGATAGGGCACGCCCCCGTCACGCAGGTCTAGCGATGCCGTCGGCGTCTGCCAGCGCCGTATCCAGGGCATGGCTACACCATCAATCCCGAGGCGGCCCCGCCGCGCATGCGCCAAGCGCGCGACGGGCGGGCTTCGAGCCGTGGATTCGGCCAGAACCGCCCGGGATGCGAGCCGCCGATGCGGTCGCGTGGGTTCGGGACATCCCGACCAAGTATCGCGCCCTTGACCGAGGCTCTCTGATCGAGCCTCCGTACTGATTCGGTGGAGCATGGCGGATTCGAACCGCCGACCCCTGGCCTGCCAGGCAAGTGCTCTCCCGCTGAGCTAATGCCCCGTGAGGTAGGAGTTTAGAGGGTTGGGGCGGCCCTGAACAATGCGCGCTCGGCCGAGGAGAAGCGGAGTGAGCTAGTGGGCGGGCGTGGATGTGGGCGTGGCGGCGGGGGTGAGCGTGGGGGTGCGGCTGGCCTGGCGCAGCGGGCGGAGGGCCTGCTCGTAGCGCTCGAGTTCGGCGAGCATCGTGCGCGCGGCCTGGGCCATCGACTCGGTCGCCTCGAGCTGGCCGTCCTTGATCAGCTGCGACACGAACGGGATGTTCACCGCCTCGACGATCGGGGTCATCTTCAGGCCGACCAGCACCGGCTTCAGCAGCTGCAGGGCACGCGTGCCGGCCGCCACGCCGCCGTAGGTCACAAAGCCGACGGGCTTGTAGGTCCACTCGTGCACCAGGTAGTCGATGGCGTTCTTGAGCGGCGCGGTAAAGCCATGGTTGTACTCGGGCATGACCAGCACGAACGCGTCGGCAGCGTCGATCAGCGCGCTCCAGCGTCGGGTGTGGTCGTGCGTGTACTGCCGCAGACGCGGGTGGTGCGGCTCGTTCATGAACGGCAAGTTCCATTCGGCCAGGTCGACCCACTGCAGGTCGAAGCGGTCGTAACCGACTGCCTGCTCGCGGAACCAGCGCGCCACGGGCAGGCCGACACGGCCCGGGCGCGTACTGGCCACGATGATGTGTAGCTTCGGCGTCACCGGCTGCTGTCCTCACACGAGCGCATGCCTGTGGATGCTAGCCGAGCGCGCGGCTCCTGGACGGGCGGCGTGGCGTGGCGGGTGCGACCAGCACGCCCGCGATGAACACCACGCCTGCGATGAACACTTCGCCCGCGATGAACACCACGCCCCGCGATGAACACGTGGACGGGGGCGGCGCACATGTCACCATTGTCAGCATGCTGGATGTGGCGCTGGTGGGTACGGGCGGCATGATGCCGCTACCTTCGCGCTGGCTCTCGAGCGTGCTCGTGCGCTACGGGCCGCACCTGGTGCTGTTCGACTGCGGCGAGGGCACCCAGATCAGCCTCCGCTCGGTCGGCTGGGGCATCAAGAACATCGACCTGGTCTTGATCAGCCACGTCCACGGCGACCACACCACCGGACTTCCAGGTCTGCTCCTGACGCAGGGCAACTCCGGTCGCACGCAGCCGCTGCAGCTCGTCGGACCCGCCGGTCTGCGCTCGGTGGTCGAGGGACTGCTCACGGTAGCGCCCCGTTTGCCGTTTGCCGTGAACTGCCGCGAGCTGGAGCCTGGCGAGCACGTCACCCTGGACGAGCTGGTGGTCACGTGCGAGTCAGCAGAACACCACGTGCCATGCCTGGCCTATCGACTCGACCTCCCGCGCAGCCGTCGCTTCCTCCCTGAGCAGGCCCGCGCGCTCGGCGTCCCGGTGGAGGATTGGAAGCGTCTTCAGCGCGGGGAGCAGGTGCACGGCGTCAGCCCCGAGGAGGTGCTGGGGCCCGAACGGCCCGGCCTGTCAATCGGCCTGGTCACCGACACCCGCCCCACCGACACGCTCGCACGATTGGCCGCAGATGTTGACCTGCTGGTGTGCGAAGCCACCTACGGCAGCGACGACGACCAGCCGCGGGCAGTCGAACGCAAGCACATGACGTTCCG
>CBJLVJ010000091.1:0-8367 GCA_966426465.1 uncultured bacterium
CTGGCGCAGCCTGCGTAACGCGCCTCCCCCACGCGAATGGCTGGCCGGCGCGATCCGTGCCCTGTCGCGCGGCGAGGCGCTCCTGCCCGAGAGCGAGGCGGCCCGGCTGGAGCGCTTGCTGGAGCTCGTGCAACAGGCGGCGTGCTTGCTGGTGCTCGACAATTTCGAGACCATCTTGCAGCCGGGCGAGCGCGCGGGCCGCTTCCAGCCAGGCTACGAGGGCTTTGGCACGCTGCTGCATCACCTGGCGGAAAGTCCGCACCACAGCTGCCTGGTGCTGACCAGTCGCGAGGAGCCGGTCGAAGTGAGCCTCCTCAAGGGCGACCCAGGCCCGGTGCGCGTGTTGGGCCTGAGCGGGCTCGGGGTACACGACGCGCAGGCGCTGCTGCGCGACAAAGACCTCGCGGGCGATGCCGACGCCTGGTCAGCGCTCGTGGCGCGCTACGGTGGCAATGGCCTGGCGCTGAGGATGGTCGGCGAAACCATCCGCGAGCTGTTCGACGGCGACATCAGTAGCTTCCTGGCCGCGCGCACCGGCGTCTTTGGCGGCATGCACTGGCTGCTCGACCGGCAGGTTGCGCGTCTGGCGCCGCTGGAGCTCGAGGTACTGCGCTGGCTGGCCGTCGAGCGCGTTCCGGTCAGCTTCGCCGAGGTGGCAGCTGGCCTGGGCTCCAGTGTCGGCGCCGGCGCGACGCTGGAGGCGGTCGAAGGTCTGCGCCGCCGGTCGATGCTCGAGCGAAGCGACCAGCGAGCCACGTTCACCTTGCACTCGGTGGTGCTCGAGTTCATCACCGAGCAGTTCGTCGACGAGGTGGCGCATGAGCTCGAAACTGGCGAGCCAGTGCGGTTGCTGCACCAGCCCTTGCTGAAGGCGACCGCCCGCGACTTCGTGCGCCGCGGTCAGGAACGCTTGATCGCGGCGCCGGTACTGGAGCGTCTGGTCGCGGACCGCGGCGGTCAGCTGCCTGCCGAGCAGCGACTGCTGGCCATGCTGGATCGCTTGCGTGAACGCCCGCTGGCGGAGCAAGGCTATGCACCGGGCAACCTGGTCAACCTGCTGCGGCTGCTGCGGGGTGACCTGTGCGGCGTTGACCTGTCGGGCCTGCTGATCCGCCAGGCCTACCTGCAGGAGGTCGAGGCGCAGGACGCCAGCCTGGTCGGGGCGGACCTGGCCCAGTCCGTCCTATCCGAGGCATTCAGTGTGCCGAATTGCGTCGCGCTGAGCGCCGACGGCGCCTGTCTGGTGGTGGGAACAATGGCGGGCGAGGTGTGCGTGTGGCGCGTGGCGGACCGTGGTCTGGTGCTCTCGTTCCAGGCGCACACCGGTCTCGTGGTCGACGTGGCGGTGAGCAGCGACGGGCGTGTCGTTGCGAGCGGCAGCTTCGACGGCACGGTCAAGCTGTGGGAGACCGGCAGCGGCGGGTTGATCGCCACGCTGTACGAGCCCACCGGCCGGGTGTACGGCGTCGGCCTGAGCGCGGACGGGCGTATGGTGGCCATCGGCGGCAAGGACGGCGCGGTCAGGCTGTGGGACGCGGCCAGCCGCCGGCTGCTGACCACCCTGCACGGCACTGCCGGCCCGGCGTACGGCGTCGTGCTGAGCGACGACGGAGGGCTCGCTGCCAGTGGCAGCTACGACGCGGCCGTAAGCGTCTGGGACACGCCGCGGGCGAGGCAGGTAGCGACGCAGCAAGCGGACGCGCGCGCGGTGTGCGGACGGGCGGTGGCGGTCTGCGGTGACGGGCGTCTGGCGGCCTGCGGCAGCCTGGACGGCGCCATCAGCGTGTGGGAAGCGGCGAGCGGGCGGCTCATCGCCACGCTGCGCGGGCACACCGGTGTCGTTTACAGTGTCGCGCTGAGCCGGGACGGGCGGCTGCTCGCCAGCGGCGGTCAGGACGGCACGCTCAGGCTGTGGGACGTGCGAGGCGGTCGGCCGCTGAGGACCCTGCGCGGGCACACCGGCGCCGTCTGGGCTGTGGCCATGAGCGGCGACGGGGGCCTGGTGGCCAGCACCGGCCTCGACGCGACGATCAGACTGTGGGAAACGGCCGGCGGGCAGATGTTCGCCAGCCTGCAGGGGCACAGCGGCGTGGTGTACGGAGTGGCGCTCAGCGGGGACGGGCGCGTTCTGGCCAGCGGCAGCCAGGACGAGACCGCCCGCGTCTGGGACGCGTGGACCGGGCAGCCGATAGTCAGCCTGCACGGGCACACCGGCGTCGTGTATGGCGTGGCGCTGAGCCACACCGGGCGGCTGGCTGCCAGTTGCGGCGAGGACGAGTCGGTACGCCTCTGGGACGTGCCAGCCGGGCGGCAACGAACCATTCTGCACGGGCACACCGGCGTGGTGTTTGGGGTCGCGTTGAGTGGCGATGGCAGCGTGCTGGTCAGCGGCAGCCAGGATGAGACGGCGCGGTTGTGGGACCCGCGCAGCGGTCAGCCGTTAGCTGTCCTGCCAGGCCACCCCGGCGGGGTGTGGGGTGTGGCCCTGAGCGGCGATGGGCGCCGGGTCGCCACGGGCCGCCTGGATGGGGCGGTCCGATTGTGGAACGTTGCGGACGGCCGGCTGGTGGCGGCGTTGCCGGGCCACCCGGGCGGGGTGTGGGGCGTAGCGCTGAGCGCCGACGGGCGGCGGGTGGCCGGCGGCTGCTTTGATGGGACTGTCAAGCTGTGGGACGTACGTAGCGGCCGGCTGGAGACCGTGCTTGACGGCAACGCCGACGGCGGCGATGGGCAGGCCCAGGCTGCCACGGGGCATGCCGGGGCGGCCTGGGGCGTCGCGCTGAGCCCAGATGGCGGATTGGTCGCCAGCGGCGGCCAGGACGGCACCGTGAGGCTCTGGGACGCGGCCGCCGGTGGGCGACTGGTGAGCACGCTGCACGGCCGCACCGGCCTCGGCTACGGCCTGGCATTGAGCGCCGACGGACGGCTGGTGGTGAGCGGCAGCTTCGACGGGACAGTCAGACGCTGGGAGGTGGCCAGCGGCCGCAGTTTGCCGGGGCTCCGAGCAGATCGACGCTATGAGCGCCTGGACATCAGCCGTGTCACCGGTCTCACCTCCGCTCAGCGGGCGGCGCTGGTGGCGCTGGGCGCGGTCGACGAACCCCGGCACAGCAGCGCCCGCACACGTACCAGCAATTCGTCCACGCCGAACGGTTTGCTCAGGTAATCGTCCGCGCCGAGATCCAGCGCACGCGCCCTGTCCTCCGGACGGGAGCGTGCCGAGACCATCAATACCGGCACGGTCAGCTCGCGACGCACCGCCGACAGGACAGACAGTCCGTCAGGACCGGGCAGCCCGATGTCCAGGATCAGCAGGTCGACGGACGTGGTGCCCACCAGCCGCAGCGCTTCGGTGCCATTGGCCGCGAGCAGCACGTGGTAGTTGCGCGCCTTGAGATTCATTGCCATGTACTTGCGCATGGGCGCTTCGTCGTCGATAACGAGGATCGCCTGTCGGGCCACGCTCATGCCCCGCTCACGCCCGGTCCAGACCGCGTTCGCAACGCTGCGCAGGGTAGACGCCCGGATCTGGATGCGACCTGAACGCAAGCACGCCGGACCTGAACACGACCCGGATAGGACCCGGATGGTCTGGTCGGCTAACCTGTGCCGCCCTGCTCAGTCGAGCCAGTCGAGTCAGTCGACTCAGTCGAGCCGGTCGAGTCGGTCGAGCCGAAGCCCCATGCCGCGAGCAGGCCTCTGGCGCATGGCCCCAGTGTCTCGTCCGCGCGTACTCGTCGCAGCAGCGCCAGGCTCTCGCTCGTCGGACCGCGCACGTACAGCGACGTGAACGCGTTGTAGCGCAGCTCGATGGGCGCTGCCGCATTGGTCAGCACGACGCCGAGCGCATCCACGACGCCGTCCACGTCCGTAAATGTACCGAGCGCCAGCGCCGCCTGCAGACACAGCTCGCCGTCCACCGGCTCGGTCAGCAGCACCTGGCGCATGGCGTCGCCGATCGAGCGGTGGTGGCTGTCCGCAACCGGCGCGTCTCTCAGCCGACTCAGCACGCTCATGCGCACCGACTCGGGCTCGCCGCCGTCGCCGAGCACGCCCAGCAGGAAGGGCAGGATGCGGGGGTCCTCGCCGGGCTCGAGGTCGAGCAGCAGGTCCAGCTTGCGGACCGAGTCGGCGCGCGGTTCCACGGCTCGGTAGGCGCGCAGCAATGGTCCCACGGTATCCACGGGCTACCCCTCCTCGCGAGTCATCGCCGGGCCAGTCATATGCATTGCCGTGGGCTGTCTGATCGGGGTGTGCACCGTCTCGAGTCTGGGCCAGTGCAGGCGTCCGCGTCTTGTGTCCGGCTGTGGCAGGCCGGTGTGTCTGCGTGTGGCCGGTGCTAAGCTGCCCGCCGAGTGGAGGGGTTTCCCAACCTGACGGCGCGCCACCGTGGGCGGACCGGGCTGACCCAACGCCAGTTGGCCGCTCGTGTGGGCGTTCACCAGCGCTCCATTCAGGACTGGGAGGCAGGACTCAGTCATCCCGGCCTCCAGCGTCTTCGCGTGCTGATTGCCGCTTTGTTGGGGGCCGGGGGCTTCATCGAGGGACTCGAGATGGCCGAGGCGCAGGCCATGTGGACGGCGGCGCAACGAGAGGCGCCACTCCTCCTCAAGGCGCCGTTCGATGCCGCGTGGTTCGCCGATCTCATGATCGAACACCGGCGCGCATTGTCTGACCTGCCGACGCGCCGACAGCCAGCCGCCGCAAGCCTTCGTCGCCAGCACTGGGGTGAAGCCCCAGACGTCGCGTCCTTTCTCGGCCGCGCAGCGGAGCGGGAAGCGCTGCGGCGAAGTGTGCTCGACGAGCGCGCTCGCGTGGTGGCGATCATGGGACTGGGTGGCATCGGCAAGACATTGCTGGCTACCCGCCTGGCTCGCGACGTGGCGCCAGCGTTCGACTACGTGTACTGGCGCAGCCTGCGCAACGCGCCCGCGCCTGGCGACTGGCTGGACAGCGCTCTCGCCTTCCTGTCTCCAGATGAAGCGCCGCCAGAGGGTGACGCCGCCAGGTTCGAGCGGCTGCTGGAGCTCGTTCGGCGCTCAGCGTGTTTGCTGGTCCTGGACAACTTCGAGACGGTACTCCAGCCAGGTCAACGCATCGCGAGCTACCGTTCTGGATTCGAAATGTACGGCAGCCTGATGCGTGAGCTCGGCGAGACTCCGCATCCCAGCTGCTTGCTCGTGACCAGCCGGGAGGAGCCGCCTGAGCTCATGACGCTGATTGGCGAGCAGGGCCCAGCGCGAGTCTTTCGGCTAAGCGGGCTGGACCTGGACGCGACGCGCGGACTGCTCGGCGATAAGCGCCTGCACGGCGACGAGGCCGCCTGGCACGCCCTGGCAACGCGTTACGCGGGCAATGGCCTCGCCCTCAAGGTGGTGGGCGAAGCCATCCGCGAGTTCTTCGGTGGCAGCATTGCCACGTACCTGGAGTCCGTGCCTGAAAGCGAGGCCGCCAGATTTGGGATCGTGCGTCAGGTGCTGGACACCCAGATCCAGCGTCTCTCGAAGGTGGAGCGGGACGCTCTGTGGTGGCTGACCGTCGAGCGCGAGCCACTGACGTTCACTGAGCTGCTGGATGACCTGGGTGCGCGCGTTGGACGCGGACCAACACTGGAAGCGGTCGAGGGGCTGCGCCGCCGCTCGATACTGGAGCGTGGCGAGCGCGGAACCACATTCACGTTGCAGTCGGTGGTGCTCGAGTACATGACCGAGCAGCTCATCGACGGGATTTCTCACGAGCTGGCGGTGGGACCACTCGCTCGATTGCTCGAGCAACCGCTGCTCAAGGCGACAGCCCGGGACTACGTCCGTCGCACACAGGAACGTGTGATCCTGGCTCCGCTCATCGAGCGCCTGGTGGGGACGTGCGGCAGTCGGCGTGCGGCGCAACAGGCACTGCTGGGCCGGCTGGAGCAGATGCGCGCACGCCCGATTGGAGAGCAAGGGTATGGACCGGGCAACATGGTCAACCTGCTGCGCGTGCTGCGCGGTGACCTGCGCGGACTGGACCTGTCGGGGCTGCTGATCCGTCAGGCTGACCTGGAGCAGGTTGAG
Source organism: uncultured bacterium (assembly GCA_966426465.1). Taxonomy (GTDB): domain Bacteria; phylum Chloroflexota; class UBA6077; order UBA6077; family CF-72; genus CF-72. The sequence continues at coordinate 6,054 of CBJLVJ010000091.1, forward strand.
GCGCAAGACGCGAGCCTGGCCGGCGCGGAGCTGAACCTGTCGGTCGTGGCCGAGGCGTTCAGTGCGCCGAATTGTGTCGCGCTCAGTGCCGACGCCGCCTACCTGGCGGCTGGTACGGCCGCGGGTGAGGTACGCGTGTGGCGCGTCGCGGACCGCACGGCTGTGTTTTCGGTTCGGGCGCACGTCGGGATCATCCTCGGCGTGGCGCTGAGCCGCGACGGCACGCTTGTGTGCAGCAGCGGCTTCGACGGTGCTGTCCGGCTGTGGGAAACGGCTACCGGTCGACTCGTTGCGACGCATAACGCGGGCGCTGGCCCGGTCTGGGGTGTCGCCTTGCGAGCGGACGGTGGGCTTGTTGCCAGCGGCGGTGGAGATGGCGCTGTCCGACTCTGGGACCCGTCTGGCCAGCGCCCGCTGGCCACGCTGTCGGGTCACGCAGCCGCGATAGGCGACGTGGCGCTGAGTGGCGATGGTCAGCTGGCGGCCAGCGCCAGCCACGATGGGACAGTCAAGCTCTGGAGCGTCTCGCGCGAGCGCCTCGTAGCAACGCTGCGTGGGCATGCTGGGTCCGTCTACCAGGTTGCGCTGAGCTCCGACGGGCAGCTGGTGGCGAGCAGCGGCATGGACGGCACAGTCAGGCTCTGGGACGCGTCGACCGGCCGGGCGCTGGCTACGCTGCACGGACACGCCAGCATCGTCGACGCTGTGGCGATGAGCGGCGACGGACAGACCGTGGTCAGCGGCGGCCTGGATGAGACGGTCAGGCTGTGGCGAACACGTGATGGCAGTCCGCTTGCGACGTTGGTCGGCCACCGCGGCCGGGTGCTTGACGTCGCATTGAGCTGGGACGGCAGCATTGTGGCGTGCGCCAGCCCGGCGGGTGAGATCAGCGTGTGGGAATCAGGCGCCGGTCGGCAGTTGGCGGGGCTGCGCGGCTACACGACCGGACTTACGGATGTCGCGCTCGGCGGCGACGGTCACCTGCTCGCGGCCAGCGGTCTTGATGGCACGGTCAATGTGTGGGACAGAGCGCACGGACAGTTGTTGGCGACGCTCCGCGGACACACGGGAATGGTGTATGGAGTAGCGCTCAGCGACGACGAGCGCCTCGTCGCGAGCGGCAGCGTTGATGGGACGGTCAAGCTCTGGGCCGTACCAGGCGCACGACTCAAAGCCACGCTGCGCGGCCATGCCGCGGTGGTCTTTGAAGTAAAGCTGAGTCGAGACGCACGGCTCGCCGCCAGTTGCAGTCTGGATGGCACCGTCAGACTGTGGGACACGTCTACCGGCACGCTTCTGGCAACGCTGGAGGACCACCCGGGCGGCGTCCTTGCGGTCGCACTGAGCGACGCCAACAACCTGTTGGCCAGCGGCAATATGGATGGGGCCGTTACGCTGTGGGACCTGGCTGGCAGGCGGCAACTGGCAAGGCTGCGCGCGCACTCAGGTGCCGTCGGGGGCCTGGCGGTCAGCCGCGATGGCCAGATCGTGGCCAGCGCGGGCCGGGACGGCTACGTCAAGCTCTGGTCTGTCCAGAGTGGTCGGCAACTGGCAGGCCTGCATGCTCACATCCCAGCCTGCCATGCGGTCGCGCTCAGCTGCGACGCGCGACTCGTGGCGAGCGGCGGCGAGGACGGCACGGTCAAGCTGTGGGAAGTCGCGACCGGGCGGCTGCTGGCGACGCTCCAGGAGCACACAGCCGGAGTTCGTGGCGTGGCGCTGACTCCGGACGGGCAGGTGGCAGCGAGCTGTAGTTTCGATGGGACCGTCAAGCTGTGGGACACCTCGACCGCGGTGAGCTTGAAGACGCTGCGCGCCGATCGCCCATATGAGCGGATGGACATTACCGGACTGACGGGCGTGACGGAGGCGCAGCGGTCCGCTCTGCTCGCGCTTGGCGCGGTCGACTCAGGTCGTGCCGAGTAATTCCAGGTGTATACGAAGGAGGGCCCACCCATGGCCGACAGTTCCCGGATCCGCTGCCCCGCGCTGCGCGAGAAGATCATGCCGGCCGACGCCGCGGCGGCGCTGATTCCGCCTGGCGTCAACATCGGCATGAGCGGCTTCACCGGCGCTGGTTATCCGAAAGCCGTGCCAGGGGCCTTGGCGCAGCGCATCCAGGAGGCCAACCAGCGTGGTCAGCCGTTCAAGATCGGCGTGTGGACCGGCGCCTCCACCGCTCCGGAGCTGGACGCGGCGCTGGCCGCGGTGGACGGGATCGAGCTGCGGCTGCCCTACCAGTCCGACCCAGTGTCGCGGCCAAACGTGATCGACACAATCCGGAACTTGGTCAATCAGGGCGGTGCTTAGACCG
>CBJLVJ010000092.1:0-8356 GCA_966426465.1 uncultured bacterium
ATGGCGTACGGCGGACGGTTGCCGAGGCCGCGGCAGGTCGTGGCCCAACAGCACTGGGGTCCGCCATCGTCGGCGACCAGGCAGCGACCTGGGCATCGGCCCCCACCCCAGTCCAACGCGAGCAGGTGCTAAGGTGCATCGTGCCAGCAGTTTGGAGCAGCCGCATGATCGCGATCGAGGAGATTCCCTACCTGCCGGACCGGCAGCAGCGCCTGGAAGCCGTGCTGGTGGACTGCTACGGCGAAGACGAGGAACGCACGGCCCTGGACGTCTATTGCTCGGACGCGCTCCAACCGCCGTTCGCGGCCATCTGGCGGGATCCGGACGAGCCCGGCCATGAAGAGGCCGTGACCGTGCTCGGCCTGGCCCGCGTGGACCAGCGCCACGGCGTCCTCCTCAAGGTGCGGCGCCCCAGCGGAACAGAGCGGGCGGTGCTCGCGGAGCACCTCTGGGCCGGCGATCCCAGCAGCGCCAATGCCACCGTGCTCGACGACTACCGCGAGTGGGTCCAGCCAGCGTGACCCAACCAGCAGCGTTGCGGCCATCTACTCGAGCAAGGAGGCCGCGCACCAGCCAGCGTTGACTTTCCGTGCCACGAGGCTGATCGATCCTGGCGGGTAGCCGCGGGTGCTCACGGCTCGTGTCTGGATCTCCGTGGCACCCGCCGCCCTCGATCGTCCCAAAGCTCCGGTTGGACAACGATCAGCGCCCGGCCCGTGGATCGGGCGCGTGATGGGCTCCACGTCGCCTTCGCCAGCCGGTCCAAAGAAGTTGCTCTTCTCGGCTCGACCGTGGCGGTCATGGCGCCCTGCCAGGTTCAAGAACGCGTACCGCCCACCGGCGGAGTCCGCCAACGTCAATCGCGCGCCGCCGTGCAGGATGCCGCCGCTCGTGCACCGCTTCGGCTTCAGGCCAGGCGTGGCTGCACCTCGTCCGCCGATGCGGCAACAACCTCGACGCCATTGGTGACGGCGAAGGGCATGCCCGCCGCATCGTCTGTCTCGTGCGCATGCGACGAGTTGCCGGTGCGTGCGATGCTCAGCGGCCCTTTGTCTGACCGGGATCGTTCGGGACTCGCCACGCGCCGGTCGGCGGCCAGCGTCCGATCAGGTCCGCACCACATTCGAGTGCTCGTACCGTCCAGACAACGATCGGTGACCACGCGTAGTCGGCGTGGTGAGCGCACATACCGGATAGGCTAGGTTTCCGTCTGCAAACGTACTCGCGGGAACTGTGCAAGCGTTCCCGATAGGTACCAGCCTGTGGTAATTATCGCGAAGGTTCGAACGGTCTTCCGGCCAGGACCGATCGAGGGCTACCCGTGGTAGGCGTGGTGAGCGCACGCCACAAGGCGTGGGCCGGTCTCGGTGTTCGAACCTTCGCGCAAGAACTGTCCGAACCTTCGCGATAACTACCAGCCTGAACATGGACAGGGTAACCCAACAAGTTAAATCCAGTACTTGCACCTCGATTTTGATCTCAAAGCCACACGTCCGGCGACACCAGTTTTTCTCACCGTGGGAGTGTCTGTGGGCGCTGCGGACAATTGCTGGCGCGCTCATGACCCGCGGAACATTCGCCTCTCGAACAAGGCGTCTTCTGCGCTCAGCGCTGATCAGCGCCACGCCATGGTGGCGCGGACTTGGCGCGCACCGTCACCTGACGTTCTGCCCACGTTTGAACAGTTGGCAACCGCACCTGCGCGCGATCCTCCCGCGGTGCCATTGCCAGGGAATCCGGTTGTCCTGTTCAGGCCGGCGCTCCCCCTGGTGGCCATCGGACATGACAGCCTGGAGGTGTTGTCCGCATCCGACTGAGACATCGGACAGATCGGACAGTCTCACGACAACCCAGACCTCACCGCGCGACCCGACTGGGCCGACGCCTTTTGTCCTGTTGCACGCGTATGCTTGCACTGTTATGCATGCGACCGACGGCACTCCCAGTCGGCAAGTCCCGCCACGCGGACTTGGCGCTCGGCCGAGGATCGACCCGTCCGGGTCAGAAGGAGCGTGCTCTCCTCGTCCAGCGCGAATCCCAGCGCGGCAACGGCACGGTCCCGGCCGCGCTCGCACAGGATCGGCCCGTCGGGGCCAGAAGGAGCCTGCTCTCCTGCGCAAGCGATCAGGGACACTCGCGCACGATCATGCTGAATCCTCGGAGGAGACTGCGCACAGGCTGAACTACTCCTGTCTCTGAGCGGTCGCCGGACTCTGCGCGTGCTGCCCGGGCCTCAGTTGCCAGCGACGGGATCTCCACGCCGTAACCGTTCGATCACTGGTGCGAAGGCCTCGAGCTCACGGACGCTGTAATAGGAGATGCCCCACCGCCGGCCACAGGCCAGCAGGTGATCGGCGATCTCATCGTGTGTGCCGAGCGCGAGGAATGGCGTGGCCAGTGCATCCTCGACCCGCAGGCCGGTGATCTGCTCGCACAACTCCTGAGCCGCGCCGCGGCGGTCATGCGTCACCACCACCCTCTGCACCAGCGCGTTCAGCTCCAGTGCGACCGTCCTGTCGGCACTCTGTTCGCGGATGAAGCGCACCACCCGATCCAGACGCTCGGGCTCCCAGCGCACTTCGTGGCGCTGGCCGTCTTCCAGGGTGCGGCCCAGCATGGCCAGCCCGATGATGTCGGCGTAGCGCGCCGCGTGGGCCAGCGCCCGCCGGCCATTAACGGCTACCAGGATGGGCACCCGCGCTTGTTGCGCGCGCAGGGTGCGCACCCGGTCGAGCTGATAGTGCACACCTCGGAATGTCACCTCTTCACCGTCCAGGAGCCGGCGCAGGATCGCCACCACCTCGCCCAACCGGTCCTTGCGCACCGCGGGTGAGTCGAAAGGCTGGCCGATGGCCGCGCACTCGGTGAAAGCATGGCCGGCGCCGATGCCGACCTCGAGCCGACCGCCACTGAGCTGGTCGATGCTGGCCAGCTCCCGCGCCAGGTGGACCGGGTGGTGGAAGTCGTTGTTGAACACCAGCGGACAGATCCGCAGCCGCGTGGTGCACTCGGCGGCGACGACCAGGGGCGCCAGCGGCCCCCAGCCATCGACGACATGATCCCAGGTATGGATGACGTCGAACCCGGCATCTTCGGCTTGCCGGGCCAGATCGCGCAGCTCGCCGGCCGAGGCCTGCCGGACCTGGAAGCCGAACCGGAACGCGTGCATGCGCACACGGTAGCCGGTTGTCGGTCGAGCCTGTCGGCTGCGCTCGCGACCTACGAAGATGTCTTCCAGCCCGGCCACGTGGACTTCGACCACAGCCTCGCGCGCGTACCGGTCGCGGCGGGAGTTGGCTACCACGCCACGCGCGACGTCCTGCGGCCAGGTGCGCCGCCGCATCGACGCGCTTGAACTGCGGTACGACCCGCTGCGGACGAATTGCCACGCAGTGGTCACCACGCTTGTGCAGCGTGTCGGTTACGCCCCTTCCGCCTGGGCCGGTGCGGGGATGGTTCCCTGCCAATGGGCGCGCTATTGTCCTGGAGGCATGACCATGGCAGTCGCCACGATCTCACTCACCGGGAGCGACCGCCTCGCACAGGACCCCGCGGCCCTCTTGAGCGAGCCGATTCCGTGGCGCAGTCCCGACCTCAGCCCGGCCAACCTGGCCACCTTGCTGGCGGCTCGTCTGGGCGAGCGCGCCAGGGCCGACGATGCCGAACGCATCTTGCGCGAGCTGGGGGCCACGGTCGATCGCAACGGCGACACGCTGTATGCCACCGCTCCGGCGGGTGCGCGCTGGTCGTTTGGGCCGGACCCCGCTGGTCGATCACTGGCGGCATCGGGCCGGCATCGGGCCGACTCGTGCGCCTGGAGGTCCGCTCCCTCTCAGGGAAGTAAGCCGAAGCAAGTCTTGCTGATGGCCGCGTCGCCGACGGCGGTCACCAGTTTTCGCATCGCCTGACTACCGGCACCCGGCCGGCCGTGCTCCACCAGAGCCGGTCGGCCTCTTTGTGCCTGCGCAGAAAGGAGGTCACCTCCGCGCCTCTGTCATCCGCCCGCCGCCATATGTCCTGTGGCGGCCATTCACCCCATCGGGGGAAGGAGCCCAGCCCATGCGCTGCACTCCCGGCGACCCCTGCGGGATTCACGCCCCCGCGGGCAACCTCCTCCGGGCCATCGTGGTGGCCCTCCCGCGCCTGGTCATCTGGCATCGCCCGCGTTCGCCGCGGCTGCGCCTGCTGACGGGCACCCGCTGCCAGCAGGCGGCCATCGTGCTGGCGGCCCGGCCCGTGGTCCGGGAACTCGTCCCCACGCTCGCGGAAGCCGGCCTCGAGGTCACCTCGATCGTGCTCCTGCCGACGCTCACCGGTGCTGCCGGCGAGCCGCTGCAGGCGCAGGTGGACCAGGACCGCGAGTCCAGCGGCTTCACCATCCGCCTCGCCCACTGGTGTGGCGGTACCCTCCGGCGTCCCGAAGAGGTCGCGGGCGCGCTGGCGGAGGAACTCCTCGGCCTCTACCGCGATGCCGCCGCGGTCACCATCGTGCGGCAAACGCCGGCCGCCATCCCGGCGCCAGCACCGGCCTCCGCCGGGGCTGCGAAAGATGGCCGCTCGGAGCTGGCACCCCTGCCGCGCGCAGCGGCGAAACACGAAGCCGAGGAGACCCTGATTCCGTTCAAGGGAAGTCCCCTCGGCCGCGAAGCCCCCACGCGCAACGGCGCGTAGGAACGTAACTCCTCGGACGGGCTGCTGGAACAGCTCGCCCGAGGAGGACTGTAGCGCGGTTCGCCCCGGCCCGACAACGGATATCGGACCGGGGCTCTTTGTCAAAGGAGCAGCGCAGCAATGTCTTCCAGCAACGGCAGCATCACCCTGAAAAGCCTCGCCGAGCTCGCCGAGCACATCGACCTGGAGTCGCTTCCCCCGGGACCGGCCGACACCGACACGACGATCCAGACCAGTCACGACGAACACGACGAGGCCTTCATCACCAGCACCACCAACAAAGCGATGCCGAGTCCCGACAGCACGCGCGACGCCTCCGGACCGGAGCAGCTCGCCGACGTCCTCGCCCGGTTGGCGGAGGTCTCGGCAAACCTCGAAGCGGCCGGCCGCCAGGATGCCTGCGCCCGGGAGCAGGCGACCATCGAGCTGGCCCGCTACGAGACGCTCGCGGCCGAGCGGGAGGAGGCCCAGCGCGCGCTGACCGAGGCGCGTCGCGTGCGCACCACGGCCGAGCTGCTGGCCACCCAGGCGTTCACCGAACAGGCACGGGTCGAAGCGGCACGTGCCCTGGCGCTCAGCCGACATGCGGAGCTGGCCTGCACGCAGCTGCTGGCCGAGCGCACGCGCGCGGCCGACGAGCTGGCCAGCCAACCGCACCTGGCCGCGGTGCTGGCCGAACGCCGGCAGCGTGAACAGGAGCGACTCCAGGCCGCGCAGCGGGCGGAGGACGAGCGGGCCGAACGCCTGAGCCGCGGCCTCGCGGCCGCACGCCAGGCGCTTCGGGACGATCGGCCGGAGGAAGCCCGCGCCATCCTGGCGCCGCTGGCCCGCGACTTTCCCAGCAGCGACGAGCTCCAGAGCGTCATGGATGTCGTCCGCTGGCAGAGCCAGCAGCTGCTGGTCGGGCCGGCGCAGGCCGCCCTGCGCGAGGTGCGCGAGCGGGCCTATCGCGACGACCCGGAACGGGCCGTGGCTCGGGTGAGCACCGTCAGCATCGAGGGTCTCCCGGACAATCTCGCCCGCCAGGTGTTCGGGGTCTGGTCGAACGCCTGCTATCACCTGGTCCGGCAGCGCGGCTGGCACGAGCCCTTGCGATATTCGCCGGCGACCAGCCGCGGCGTGGTCCTGGCCCGCCGCACGCCTGAGGGCCCGTACGAGGTGGTCAGCACCCTCGGCATGGGTCCGGACTGGCGCGTGGGAGACGAGGTGACGGCCACAGGGGTGCTCCGCGCGGCACGCCCGCTCCAGGCCCGGTAGTCGCCCGTCGCGTGGTCATCAGTCCCGCCGGGTCTGCATGCGCGGCACCGGCGGGCTGATGGTCATCCGCGTTCGGGCATCCGCATGCCCTCCATGCTCCTACGGCCTCAGTGCCGAACGGTCGGGATCCCGTCCGATGGTTCGGCTCAAAACGGCACCGCCATACAGGAAAGGACGATCTCTCCCATGCCCCACTCAGTTCCTCCCACCTTCCACCTCGACGGCCGCGATCGGGCCAAGCTCGAGCTGTGGCGAGCAGCCAGCATCGAGCTGTCCATCGGCCATGAGGGCAATGACCCGTTCGTCCAGGCCGGAGTGCACGCGGTGCTGGAGTGGCTCCGCGCCGACGCCACGACACCCCAGGAGCTGCTCGATTTGTTCGGACGTCCACACGGTCCACTCGGACCCCAGCTGCGGCTCGTCGGCAGCGTGGTGCACGACCCCGATTATCCCCAGCCGGTGGAGCCACCACGCCTGTGGTGGTGGGTCGTGAAATCTGCCTATTTCCAGCGCTGGAAGGAGCTCACCGATCCTCGCTGGCGACAGGAAGCCGGGCCCATGTCCGATGGGCACTGAGGTGGACCATCACCTGCTCAACTGCAGCAAGCCGGTCCACCCCGTCACCGCGCCGGACCCGAACGGCGTGAACCAGAACCCGCCGTTCATCAGGCGACGCTGGCTGCAATTGGCGATGCGGAAGCTGTGCACCCGTCGCGATCGTCAGTGGCTTGCCCGCCGCATTGCGCTCGAGCGCCCCGGCTGAGGCTGGTGGAACTGGAAGCGTTCACGGACGCACAGAGGCGAGCCATTACCGCGGGCGATGGCCCACTGGCGGTGATGGCCGGACCAGGATGCGGAAAGACGACAACGCTCGCTGGTCGGATCGCCTATCTCGTGCACGAGCGCCAAGTGGATCCGGCCAGCATCCTGGCGCTCAGCTTCACGACGGAGGCCGCTCGTCGGCTGCGTCGGGAAGTGGCCCGGCAACTGGGTGGACGCGCCGACGACGTGGCCGTCATGACGTTGCACGCGCTTGGCCGCAAGGTCATCGACACCTGGGCCGGCCGCCTCGGCTACGACGCCCGACCGGTGGTCTTGCCCGTCTCGGAAGCGCACGCGCTACTGGCATCGACGGCTGCTGCCCACGGGTGGAACGCGGAGTCCGTCTCCATCTCGGAGTTGGCCGCGGCCGTGGACCGGCTCCGGCTCGCGGTTGACGAGTCCGCGCGCCAGGGCGACCCCCTCACTCCTCTGGCCAACGCCTACGAAGAGCGCTTGCGCCGCCATGGCGCGGTCGACTTCGTCTCCATGCTCAGCCTGCCGCTGCGCCTGTTCCGTGAGGACCAGCGCCCGCTGCGTGTCCTGCAAGACGCGTACGCCTGGGTCATCGCGGACGAGGTGCAGGACATGACGCCCACCCAGTGGGAGCTGGTGCACCTCCTGTCAGCGCAGCAGCGCAACCTCCTGGTGGCCGGCGACGCCGCGCAGGGCATCTATGCCTGGACCGGTGCCGACATCCGGTTGCTGCTCACCTTCCCGCAGCGGTATCCCGAAGCGGAGGTCGTCACGTTGGACCAGAGCCACCGCGCCACCGGGCACCTGGTGGCTGTCGCCAATGCGGTGGGCGATCTGCTCGAGTACCGGTCCCCGCTCACCACTAGCAATCCCCCCGGACCTCTGCCGAAGTTGCTGCTGGCCGAGGACCCGGATGCCGAGGCGGAGTTCGTAGCGCGCCAGGTGCGCGCCTTGCTCGACCGCAGGTTGCTGCCCCACCCTGGCGAAGCGGCGGTCCTGTATCGCACCCGCGCGCAGTCCGACGTCCTCGCCGCGGCGTTCCGGTCGGCAGGCCTGCCCTACACACTCAGAGGCCAGGCCGACCTGTTCGGCGCTCGCTCCACTCGAGATGTGCTTGGCTATCTGCGGCTGGCTGTCAATCCGTCAGATCGTGCCGCGCTGGCGCGCATTGTGGATCGGCCGCCCCGCGGACTGCAGCGGCTGGCGGCCATCCTGGTGGAGGAGCCGGCAACCGCGCCGGAGCTGCCGATGCGCGCGACGGAGCTCGGGCCTGCCGTGCAGGCCGCCGTGGCGGCCCTGCTGGCCACGATCTACGACCTGCACGCCGCGGCCGAGCGAGGCACGGCGCCAGCACCCCTGCTGGATCGGGCCCTGGAGCGCAGCGGCTATCGTGCCTGGCTCGAGCGCCATCCGGACGGGACCTCCCGCCTGCGCACCCTGGCCCGCTTGCGGGTGCTCGCGGCGGCAACCGAGGTGTCGCTAGCGGAGTGGCTGGAGGCCGTCGCCCTCGGCGAAGACGTGGCTCCGCTCGATGAAGAAGCCACGTGCCTCAGCTCCGTGCATCGCTCGAAGGGACGGGAGTGGCGCGCAACCTTTACGGTCGGGCTGGAAGAGGGCTTGATTCCCCACCGCC
>CBJLVJ010000093.1:0-8354 GCA_966426465.1 uncultured bacterium
TGTCCATGCTGGGATCGCCCCTGGTGCCGCTCAGTTCCGCGCAGCGCGACATGGTCGAGCGCGTCGAGACGCTGGCGCGCGAGCGCTTCGCGCCGCGGGCAGCGCATTACGACGCCGAGTCGACCTTTCCCGTCGAGAACTACCGGGACCTCCACGCGGCTGGCCTGCTGGGTCTGACCATCCCTCGCGCGTATGGCGGTCTCGGCGCGGATGCCCTGACCTACGCGCTGTGTCTGCTCGAGATGGCCAGGGGCTGTTCGGCTACCGCGTTGACGTTCAACATGCACGCGACGGTGCTGGGCTTTCTCAACGAGCTGGCTACGGACGAACAGCAGCGCTTCTACTTCGCCGAAGTGCTCGACGGCGGCAAACTCGTTGCCTCGATCACCAGCGAGCCCGATCAGAGCTTTCGCGATAAGTTCGTCCTGCAGACGCGGTTCGAACCGCTCGACGGCAGCAACGGCGCCTTCCGCGTGAGCGGCCTGAAGCAGTTTTGCTCGCTTGGCGACTCGGCTGACTACTACTTCGTCTCGGGTCTGCTGGACGGCGCGACCTCAGCGCGCGAGGGCATGCTCTCGGCGCTGGTGCGACGCGACACGGGCGGCATCACCGTCGAGGGTCGCTGGAACGCCAGCAGCATGCGCGGCACCGCCAGTCACACGATTCGCTACGACTGCCGGGTCGAGCCGTTCGCGGTAGTTGGCCAGCCGGGCCAGTTCCTGAGCGTCGACCTGGCCGGATTTGCGCTCGGCTACGCGGCCGTGTATCTGGGCATCGGCCAGGCAGCATTCGATTTCATGGTCGAGTTCGCGCGGACGAAACCGATGCGGCCGTCGACTGAGCCGATGGCCCTGAGCCCGCTCGTCCAGCGCACGCTTGGCGAGATGGACACGGCGCTGCGATCCGCCAGATTGCTGCTGTGCGAGGCGGCGTTATTGAAGGACCAGGGTGACCGGCTAGCCACCACGCGAGCGGTGAACGAGGCCAAGTACCTCAGCGCCGAAGTCGGCAGCATGGTCACCGAGCAGGCTATTCGCCTGGCGGGCGGACGCGGCATCCTGAAGGACCTGCCACTCGAGCGCTGGCGGCGCGACGCGCTGGCCGGTCCGGTGATGCCGCCGTCGAACGACCGCTGCCTGGAGACGGCAGGCAAGATCGTGTGCGGCCTGCGTGCCGCCACGCTCGAGTTCCAGTAATACGTCCGCGGTCGTCAGACCGCGACGGGCGCCTCCATGATGGCGCGGAAGTCCTGCATGTACTTCATGTAGCTTCCAAGATCGCTGACACCCGGCTGAAACGACACGTCGAAGAACGCTTCGTCCACGCCGGCCTCACGCATCTTGCGCACATCGTCGCGGATCTGGTCCCACGAGCCGGTTGCGACGGCACGGCCCGGACCGTCGATCGGCGCGGCGGTGTGGGTGACGAGGCAGCGCATCACGAACTGCAGACCAGCCACATCGCGGCCGTGCGCTCGCGCCGTTTCCCTGACCGCGTTCATGCTGGAAATCAGAAAATCCACGGGCGCGCAGCAGCCGGTAAACCCGTCCGCCAGGCGGCCTGCGCGGTCCAGGGCTCTGGGGACGAACGCGCCGACGAGGATCGGCGGATGCGGCTGCTGCACCGGCTTGGGACCGATGATGCTCGGCGGGATGTTGAAGTAGCGTCCGCGGTACTCCACCGGGTCTGGTCCCCAGACCGCCTTCACCGCCTCGATGGCCTCCTCGCCGATGCGGCCCCGTTCTCGGAAGGGCACGTTGTTGACGTCGCACTCGTCCTCGGACCAGGCAAGCCCGACGCCCAGTGTGATCCGGCCGTCGCTCAGCTGGTCCATCGTGGCTACCCGTCGGGCGAGCATGACCGGGTTGTAGAACGGAATGTTGATGACGCTGACGCCCAGGCGAATGCGTGAGGTCACCGCCGAGGCGTAGGTCAGCACGGTCAGGTGTTCGAAGACGGTGTCGTACTCGGGGTTGAGCTTGCCGTCGGCCGCGCCCGGGTAGGGCGTCTTCGGATCGAGCGGCACCAGCACGCGCTCGTTGGTCCACAGCGAGTGGTAGCCGAGCACCTCCGCCTGCTGGGCAGCCTCGCGGATGGTGTCCCTGGTCGCGATCGGGCCGATGTGCGGCAGCGCAAAACCGAGCTTCATGGTGTAACCCGCCGAGACGGCTGTCTCCTTCAGCGTGCCATAGTAGCCGCCGGCCCCCTGCGGGTCGAGGACCTCGAAGAGGACTGGACATTGGGCGTGGTCCGCGGATTGCCGTACCTCGCCTGACCAGTCTTCACCCGCTACAGGGAGGGCTTATGCGTTCCGCTCAGTCCATCGCCGTTCCATCGCCCGGCCGGGAACGGAGCATCCTCAGCCTCGATTGGTACCGCACGCTGACCGGGCGGGCGGTCCACGCATTCTGGGCGTCCGCCATCGGCTGGGCCCTGGACGCCTTCGACTACCAGGTATTCTCGTTTTCGCTCACCGCGATCGCGGCCACGTTCGCCCTGTCTCAGGCACAGGCCGGGCTGATCGCCACCTCGACCCTGGTAGTGTCCGCGTTTGGCGGCGTGCTCGCCGGCGTGCTCGCGGACCAGATCGGCCGTGTGCGGACACTCATGGTGACCGTGGCGGTCTATTCGCTGTTCACGTTCCTGTCCGGCGTGTCCCAGAACTATGAGCAGCTGCTGGTTTTCCGCTCACTCCAGGGCCTGGGCTTCGGCGGTGAATGGGCCGCCGGCGCGATCCTGGTGGCCGAGATCGCCAACCCTGCCCAGCGCGGGCGCGTGCTCGGCGCTATCCAGAGCTCCTGGGCTGTTGGCTGGGGCCTGGCGGCGATCGCCTACACGATCGTCTTCAGCGTCACGTCGCCCGAGCTCGGCTGGCGCATCCTGTTCTGGATTGGCATCATCCCATCCTTGCTGATCCTGTACGTGCGCTCGTTCGTCAAGGAGCCGGAGGTGTTCGTCGAGACTCAACGAGCCAGGCAAGCCCGCACGCAAGAGGCCGTGGCGGCGGGTGCAACCGCCAATCCGCTGGTCCAGATCTTTCGAGCCGACCTGCTGCCGACGACCGCGGCGGCTTCCGTGCTGGCGGTTGGCGCCCAGGGCGGCTACTACGCCATCTTCACCTGGCTGCCCACGTTTCTGAAGACCGAGCGCCAGCTGTCGGTTGTGGGTACCGGCGGCTACACCGCGGTGGTCATCGTGGGCTCGTTTCTGGGCTATCTGGCGAGTGGCTACATCAACGACTGGCTGGGGAGGCGCGCGACGTTCGCGCTGTACGCCGTGTGCAGCGCCGTGCTGGTGCTTGCCTACACGCGCATTCCGATCGGAGCCAACGAAGTGCTGCTGGTGCTCGGACTGCCGCTGGGTTTCTTCGCGTCGGGCATCTTCAGCGGCTTCGGGTCGTACCTGGCGGAGCTGTATCCGAGCCGCGCGCGGGGCGCCGGCCAGGGCTTCTGCTACAACTTCGGCCGCGCCACCGGTGCGCTGTTCCCGACCGCCATCGGCTTCCTGTCGGCGTCGATCGGATTGGCGGGCGCGATCGGCTTTGGGGCGGTCGGCTACGGCCTGTGCTTGATCGCGCTGCTCTTCCTGCCCGAAACCCGCGGCAAATCGCTGGTGGCGGTCGCATGATCCACGCGGCGTGACGAGCTCCGCCGCGTCTGCGCGCGCCATCGACCTGCATTCACACATCGTCACGGCCGAGGTGCTGGCGCTGCTCGAGCGCGAGGGCCAGCACTTCGACACGCGCATCATCGAGCGCGACGGCCAACGCTTGTTCCTGATCGCCGAGACGGCGACCCGGCCGATCAACGCCAGAGTAGTCGGTCTCGAGGATGGGGCGACCCGCCTGGCCGACATGGACGCCGAGGGGATCGAGCGCGCCGCGCTCTCGTGCGTGCCGTTCGTCATGTACCCTGGTGTCGAGCCGGAGCGCGCGCTGGAGGTCGCCCAGGCGCACAACGACTCCGTGGCGTCGCTGGCGGCGCGGCGGCGTGAGCGGTTCGTCGGCATGGCTTCCGTACCCTTGCAGGCGCCCGCGCTCGCGGTCCGCGAGCTGGAACGAGCCCACCAGCTCGGGCTGTTTGGCGTGATGATCTCCACCAGCATCGGCGCCCACGCACTCGACGAAGCGATGTTCGAGGTGTTCTGGGATGCCGCCGAAGCGCTGAACGCGCTGGTGTTCATCCATCCGTTCGAGGCGGCGCCCACTGGACTGCTGGCCCGCTACGGCCTGGGCAATCTGGTCGGGAACCTGACCGATACGGGGCTCGCCGCGGCGGCCATCATGTGCGGCGGCGTGCTGGAACGGCACCCTCGCCTGCGCGTGCTGCTGGCGCACGCGGGCGGAACCTTGCCGGCCATGCTCGGGCGGCTCGACGACGGTTTTACACGCTTCGCCGAAACGCGCTCGCGGATTCCTCGCCGCCCCTCGACCTACCTGAGCCAGCTGTGGCTGGACAGCATCGCGTTCAATCCGCCGTTCCTGCGCTCACTGCTCGCGCTGCTCGGCGCCGAGCGCTTCGTCCTCGGCAGCGACTATCCGGTCGGCGGCCCTGCCCACCCGGTGGCCGAAGTGCAGTCGCTCGGCCTGCCACCGGAGGAAGAGGCGGCGGTGCTGCACGACAACGCGCTCGGTCTGCTCGGCAGCGACTAACGAGCGATCACGCGTCTTCCTGGCCCGGCACTTCGTAGAAGCGCGACACCTCGCGCTGCAGGGGGACCGGTGCGGGCACGCTGGCCGCGACGGCGCGCTCCTGGCGTATGGCCTGCAGCGCGTCCAGCAGGTCGCGCATGCGTCGCAGCTCATCGGACACCCTCTGCTGACCGGCGTCCAGTTCGAGTTCGAGCTGCACACGCGCGCGCTCCAGTAGCAAGCTGGTGACTTCGACGAGCACCTGCTCGACGTCGGTTCGGTTCGCAGCGATGGTTGGCATGGTCGCCCCCTTTATCCTGGCGGGTCGCCCGTCTGGCGACCCTCGTCTTTCCGCCGGCCGGTGAGCGTCCGCCACGCCCAGACGACAGGATCGTAATACTCGGTCACCACCCGCTCCTTGAGCGGAATGATGGCGTTGTCGGTGATCCGGATGTGCTCCGGGCACACCTCCGTACAGCACTTGGTGATGTTGCAGAAGCCGAGTCCTGCTTGCTGCTTCAGCAGCGCCAGGCGATCGTTCGTGTCAAGTGGATGCATCTCGAGCGCCGCCAGACGCACGAACAGGCGCGGTCCGGCGAACTGGGGCTTGTTCTCCGGGTGGTCGCGAATGACGTGACACACGTCCTGGCACAGAAAACACTCGATGCACTTGTGGAACTCCTGCACGCGATCGATGTCTTCCTGGAACATGCGGTGCTTGCCGTCGGCATCCCTGGGCTTTGGCTTGAACGCTGGCACGCCGCGGGCTTTGACGTAGTTGAACGACACGTCGGTGACCAGGTCCTTGATGACCGGGAACGTCCTCAGCGGTGAGACGCTGATCGGCTCACCGGGAGTGAAGATGTTCATGCGGGTCATGCACATGAGTCGAGGGCGGCCGTTCACCTCGGCGCTGCACGACCCACAGCGGCCAGCCTTGCAGTTCCAGCGCACGGCCATGTCCGGCGCCTGAGTCGCCTGGATACGGTGGATGACGTCCAGTACCACCATGCCCTCGTCCACCGCCACCTGGTACTCGCGGAAGCCGCCACCGGCTGCATCCCCGCGCCACACGCGCATCGTCACCGGCGCATCGACGCTCTGCATCACGACTTGTCCTCGATGATCTGTTTGAGCTCTTCGGGCATTTCCGCCAGGGGTTCGAACGCGCACGTGATTTCCCCGTTGGCGCGGCGGGTGACAACATTCACATGCGCCAGCGCCGGGTCAGCGGCAGGGTAGTCGTCTCGTGTATGGCCGCCGCGACTTTCCTTTCGTTCGAGAGCCGCCAGTGTGATCGCCTCAGACACGGTGAGCATGAATTCCAGATCGAGCGCCTGATGCCAGGCCGAGTTGTACTGGCGGTTTCCGGGGACGGTTACCCGCTCCAGGCGTAATTTGAGCGCAGCGATCTCGTCGAGCGCCTGGCGCAGCTCCGCTTCCGTGCGAATGATTCCGACAAGCACCTGCATGCTTTTCTGCAAGTCGAGGTGCACGCTGAACGGGTTCTCTCCGCCGCCGCTGTCGAACGGCGCCAGCATGGTGTGCGCGGCGTACTCCACCTCCTCCGGGTTAACGGACGGGACGCCGGGGCAAGAGCTGGCGTACTCGGCCGCGCACAGGCCGGCGCGCCGCCCGAACACGAGCAAATCGGACAGGGAGTTCCCGCCCAGGCGGTTCGCGCCGTGTAGACCAGCCGCCACTTCGCCGGCGGCGAACAAGCCCGACACGCTCGTGGCCGCGGTGTCGGCATCGACACGGACGCCGCCCATCATATAGTGGAATGTCGGGCCTACTTCCATGGCTTCGCGGGTGATGTCGACGTCCGCCAGCTCCCTGAACTGCTGGTACATGGACGGCAGACGCCGCCGGATGTACTCGGCGTCACGGCGTGAGGCGATGTCCAGGAACACGCCACCATGCGGACTCCCGCGGCCGGCTTTGACCTCCGCATTGATGGCTCGCGCCACCTCGTCACGAGGCAGCAGATCCGGCGTGCGGCGGTTGTTCCGCTTGTCGGTGTACCAGGCATCCGCCTCGCGCTCGTCCACCGCCGTCTCAGCGCGGAAGAAGTCTGGCACGTAGTCGAACATGAAGCGCCGCCCTTCCGAGTTCCTGAGCGTTCCACCATCGCCTCGGACGCCCTCGGTCACCAGTAACCCCCGGACGCTGGTCGGCCAGACCATGCCCGTCGGATGAAACTGGGTCATCTCCATGTCGATCAGATCGGCGCCGGCCGCGAGGGCCATGGCGATGCCGTCGCCGGTGTACTCCCATGAGTTCGACGTGATTTCCCAGCACCGCCCCACCCCGCCAGTTGCCAGGACGATCGCGCGGGCGTTGAAGAGCACGAAGCGGCCGGACTCGCGCCAGTAGCCGAACGCGCCGCTGATCCGCTCGCCGTCCTTCAGCAGGCGCTGAATGGTGCACTCCATGTACACGTCGATGCCTTTGTGGACCGCGTGCTGTTGGAGGGTGCGGATCATCTCGAGGCCGGTCCGGTCGCCGACGTGGGCCAGGCGCGCGTAACGATGGCCGCCGAAGTCGCGCTGCAGGATCAGGCCATCTTTGGTGCGGTCGAACAGCGCGCCCCACTCCTCCAGCTCGAGCACGCGGTCAGGCGCCTCTTGCGCGTGGATCTGGGCCATGCGCCAGTTGTTCAGCAGTTTGCCGCCGCGCATCGTGTCGCGAAAATGGACGCGCCAGTTGTCCTCCGGCCAGACGTTCGCGAGCGCCGCGGCAATGCCGCCTTCGGCCATGACCGTGTGCGCCTTGCCGAGCAGGGATTTGCACACCAGCGCGGTCCTGGCGCCCTGCGCCGACGCCTCGATCGCGGCACGCAGGCCGGCCCCGCCCGCACCAACCACGAGAACGTCATATTCGTGAGTCTCGTACCTGTCTTCGAGGCTCATGATCAGAACAGCCGGAAATCCTGAATGGCCCCGGTCGAGACCAGGCGGACGTAGAGGTCAGCCAGCGCTACGCCGAACAGACTGACCCAGGCGATCTGCGCGTGGCGCTCGTTCAAGCGGTTGGCGGTACGCCACAGGTAGTACCTGATGGGCGCCCTGTGGAACACGTCCAGATAGCCGCCAACCAGGTAGCGGCACGAGTGGCAGGACAACGTATACAGCGACAGCAGAACCACGTTGAGCAGCAGCACCAGCGAGCCAAGGCCGATGCCGAATCCAGTGGGGAAACGGAACGCCAGGAGCGCGTCCCACCACAGAAACGCCAGGACCACCAGCGACGCCCAGAAGAAGTAGCGATGCACGTTCTGGATCAGGAACGGGAGGCGGCTCTCACCCGTGTAGTGGGTGGCCGCGTCCTTGACCGCGCACGCTGGAGGCGACAAGAAGAACGATCGGTAGTACGCGCGACGGTAGTAATAGCAGGTGAGCCGGAAGCCGAGCGGCGCCCACAACACCAGGAACGCTGGCGAAAGATTCCACCACGCGCCCACCAGCGGCAGGGTGGGGTGCTCGCAGTTCGCCGACAAACACGGCGAGTAGAACGGCGACAGGTACGGCGGAGCGTAGTAGTGCGCGTTCTGGACCGCTGCCCAGAAGGCATAGATGCTGAATGACCCGAGCACCAGCACCACCCCCAGTGGTGCGAGCCACCACGCATCACGACGTTCGGTTCGTGCGCTGCCTGCGCCGAGGGCAGCCCCAATCGCCCCAGAAGCCACGTATCTGCGACCTCGTTTCTGGGCTCGATTCTG
>CBJLVJ010000094.1:0-8268 GCA_966426465.1 uncultured bacterium
GTCTCACCCTGGCGCACGACCTCCTGGCCTGCCGTGACATCCTCCGCGCGCATGGCCCGCGCAATCTCGAGCAGCCGGCCGGCGGCGAGCTGCGACCACACCGGGACGGCCCGAAGCGCGCCGAGCGCTTCGCGGTGCCGATGCTCCACCGCGCGGCCGCTCGCCCAGGCCATGGACGCGGCCAGCGGCTGCGCCAGGCGCCGAACGACGGCGGCCGCCCACAGAAGCAGCGGCGCGCCAACGGCGGTCACGATCACCAGCCCAGCCACTTGCCGAATCGGCTCGCCACTTTGCAGGCTCGACGTCACCAGCGGTACCAGCAAGCCCTGCCACGCGCGCACGGCCAGCAAGACCGAGCCCACGCCGTACAGGATGGCTCCCAGACCGAACGCGGCCAGCAGCCGCTCCTCGCCCGACAGGCCTTGCCTGCGCCACAACCTGGTCCACAGAGGCCCGCGCACGAACGCCAGCGAACGCGCGCGCAGCAATGGCCGCTCCAGGAAGTCGATCAGCATGTAGTAGCCGTCGAGCTCCAGCAGCGGATTGAAGTTGAACAGGTTGTCGACGAGAAACACGCACGCGGCGGTGAACAGAAACGCCCCGAGCGGGCCAGTCGGCGCGACGGCGGCGCCCACCGCGCACAGACCGCCCAGCACGAGCCCCGTCCAGGGACCAGCGAACGCGGTCAGCAGCCGCTGGCGCGGCGGCGCCATCCACACGTCGGTCGTATCGACGTACGCGGCAGGTAGACCGAAGTAGAGCCGAATGCCGGCTTCGTGCACGGTGCGGCCGGCGTGCTTCACGGCCAGACCGTGGCCGAGCTCGTGGACGGCCAGGGCGGCCAGCGCCAGCAGCACCAGCAGGCCGATCGTCAGCAGCGCCGACCCGCCGATCTCGTACAACGCGTAGCGTCCGCGCGCGATCTCCAGCAGCACCACGATCGGTCCAACTACGCCGAGCACGATCCCGATCGCCAGCCACGTGGGGTGAAAGAAGAACCGCCCCCATGTCCGGTACGCCTCGCCAAGGATGCGATCGAAGGCAGCAGTGGTGAGCTCGCCGACCCGCCGCGGGCGTTCCTCGCGGCGGAGGCGCGCGCCCAGCCGAGCATAGGCATCGACGGAGCCTTCGACGAGAAACCCCTGTTGCCGCAGCAGCCGCACCAGGCCCGCTACGCGCGCCAGGGCCAACACGCCGTAGCGCTGGTAGTACGCCACCACCAGCTCTTTGACGCTGTGCTGCCCGTCCATCAGTGACAGCAGATCGAACTCACGCGGATCCAGGCGGGCGTAGGTCCGCGCCGCCGGGTTGTGCACGACGACGTACTCAGCGCCGGTGCGCGTGCGATAACAGGCCGATTCGATCCCGCTTGGGACCCGCGGCCGCTCCTCGACAGGCGACAACGCCTGACCGAGTGAGTCCCATGCCGTCCTCATGCGGTCCTCATGCGGTCCCGCGGCCGCTCGGCTACGCTGCCTGGCCGAGCTCCTGCTCGCGCTCGACGAGCCAGCGTCGGACCGCGCCGCCGATTCGGGCGAACTCGACCGCGATCGGCCCGCGGGGATCGCCCAGGACCAGCGGCAATCCCCGGTCGGCCGTGACCGACAGGCGCGTGTCGAATGGAATCCGCCCGAGCACGCGCACACCCGCATCCTCGAGACGGGTCGAGGTTGCGTACAGGTCGATGCCCTGGCTGCAGTGAGGGCAGGTCAGAGAGGCCATGTTCTGGACCATGCCGATGACCGGCACGCCGTGCTCGGTCAGGTGCGACAGTGTCCGCTCGGCATCCATCTGCGCCAGATCCTGCGGGGTGGTGACGAACACCGCCCCTGAGAGTGGCAGCTCGCCCACCATCACCTGGATCTCTTCGCCAGTGCCCGGCGGCGCGTCGAGAACGATGATGTCGGCCTGCCAGGCGATGTCGAAGATCATGTTGCGTAGCAGCCCGGAGACGAGCCATCGCCCGGTGGCGGCCAGCGGGGCGCGCTCGGGCACGATGAAGCCCACGGACATCACCTCCAGGCCCCAGCGCTCGTACGGTTTGCGCCGCTCGCTCGGCGCGCGAATGCTGGACAGGCGCCAGCGACCACCTGAGCGATCGCGTTTGGGATGCACGCCGAGCAGATGCGGGATGTCCGGACCGTTCAGGTCCCCGTCGAGGATGCCCACCCTGAAGCCCATCGCGGCAAGTGTGAGCGACAGGTTCACCGCCACCGTCGACTTGCCAACCCCGCCTTTGCCGCCGAGCACCGCCAGCACGTGTCGCCGCGCACCCAGGCCATGGCCGCCGCGATAGACGCGTCCACCGCCGCGCACCTCGACCTCCCTATCCGGAAAGGCGGCCTTCAGGTGCGCATGAAGGCGTGCCAGTGTGTCGCGCGGTACCGGTCGCTCGGTCAGGATTACGGACACCCAACCTGGCTCGATAACCACGTCGGTGATCTGCGCGTCCGGTAGAACCGGCGTGCCGTCGGGCTCGCGCAGGGTTGCGATCAGTGCTCGAACGCTCGCCTCGTCCACGCCGCGAAATGATAGCCGCGGCTTGCTTACCAGAGGTGCTCGACCACGGGCAGGCCAAGGCTGGTGCGCGCCTGGCCGACCAGCAGCAGCGAGCCCGTGACACACACCAGTCCGTGCCGCGGCGTGGCTTGCAACGCAGCCTGCAGCGCCTCGCCAACGTCGGCCTTCGGCTGCGCCTGCGCACCGAGCCGGCGACAGATGCGCGCGAGATCGGTCGCGGGTAGGGCTCGCGGATTGTCGGCGGTTTGCGTCGCCCAGACGCGCTCGGCGATCGCGAGCAGCGGACGCAGCACAGCCCGGGCGTCCTTGTCGCGATTGATGCCCACTACCAGGCTGATGCTCTGTCCGGACGCATGCGTCCTGAGCGTCTCTGCCACGGCCCTTGCCGAGGCGCCGTTGTGCGCGCCGTCCAGGACGACCGGCCGCCCGAGTTCGACCACTTCGAACCGCCCCGGCCAGCGTAGTCGCTCGAGGCCACACTCGATCGCCGTGTCATCAACATGCGCGAGCGCGCGTGCTGCCGCGACCGCCAGGGCTGCGTTCTGGCGCTGATGCGCGCCCGCCAGGGGCACCTCGGTGGCGAGCGGGGTGATGACGTCGCAGATGGCCCCAACCTCGCGGCATGCGCGGCTCAGCGCGCGCCGGGCGGCGGGCCGCTGCTCGGCCAGCAAAGCCCTGCGCCCACGTCGCAGGATGCCTGCCTTCTCGGCGGCAATGGCGCCGAGCGTCCGACCGAGGATGGCGGTGTGGTCATAGCTGATCGACGTGATCACGCTGACCTGAGGATCGGTCGCGTTGGTGGCGTCCAGCCGTCCGCCGAGACCGACCTCGACGACGGCGAGCTCGCACCCGCGTCGCGCGAACACGTCGAGCGCCATGGCCGTGGTGACCTCGAACGTGGTGGGTTCGCCAGCGTCAGGCGGCAGCTCGGGCACGAGACGACGCATGCGGTCCACGGCCTCGGCGAGCTCGCATGGCGCGATCGCCGCACCGTCCACGCGGATCCGCTCTCGGTAGCTCTGCAAGTGCGGCTTGGTGTACAGCCCGCATCGCGCGCCGGCTGCACCCAGGATGCTCGCCAGCATCGCGCAGGTGGAGCCCTTGCCCTTTGTGCCAGCGACCAGCGCGATCTTCAGCTGGCGGTCCGGCGCGCCGGCCAGGTCGAGCAGCGCCCGCGTGCGGCCGAGCTTCCACTGGCTGTCAGGACTCGCGCGGGGGTTCCACCCTACGCCACGCTCCTGGTCGGCAAGACTGTAGAGCCAGTCGAGCGCGGCCTGTTCCACCCAAGGACCTAGAGGGGGGGCACGAGCTGCAGAAACGCGTTGGCCCCGAGCAGCACGCCGATCAGGCCCAGTACGACGCCGCCAAGCAGAAGCCAGCGTGCCCTGGCCACGATCGAGATCGAGCTGAGCACGATGCCCAGCTGGAATGCGGCCTCGGCGGTCTGAAAGCCGCGGTGGCGCGACTCGGCGAGCTCGCGCTCGCGCTCGAGATCTTGCGCCTTCGGCAGCAGCTCGTCCTGGTTGGGCTGGTACTTGTCCGCGACGGCTTGCTCCAGACTGGCGGCCTGTTTGTTGGCCTCCGCTTCGGCCGGCGTACCCGCTGCCAGAATCCTGAGCTGCGCCGCGTCGTCGAGGTTGACGTGACGCTTGAGGGAGTTGGCCTGATACTCGTTGTACGCGTCCGACGCTTTGGCCTGGGCCAGGATGGCTTCTGTGGCCGCGCGGCTGCCAGCCAGGCTGGCGATCGCCAGCAGCGCGGCCAGCACCGAGATCGCTATCGCCGCTCGACGGCCAAACTCCTCACGTCGCTCGGCCGCATCTTCAGCCTGTTCGGCATGTTCGAGAACCTCGCGCGTCTCCACCAGTCAACAGGATACCTGTCCCGTGCATGCCGTAGACTCCGAACGTGGGGTCTGATCAGCCACTCGGGCGCTTGCGCGAGACCGTGCGCGGGTATGCATCGGCCATTACCGCGTTCTCTGCCGGAGTCGATTCAACCCTGGTCGCGGTGGTGGCTCAGCAGGAGCTCGGTCCCGCGGCGCTGGCCGCCACGGCGGTATCCGCGAGCCTGGCCCCGTCGGAGCTGGATGACGCGGCCAACCTGGCGCGCAGCCTGGGCCTGAACCACCGCCTCGTCAACACCAGGGAAGTCGAGGACGAGCGGTACGCGACCAACCCGGTCGACCGGTGCTACTTCTGCAAAAGCCATCTCTACACGGAGCTCGAGGCGCTCGCCGCCCAGGTTGGCGCGCGCCACATCCTGAACGGGCTGAACGTGGACGACCTGGGCGACTGGCGGCCGGGTGCCCGCGCGGCTGCTGAACGCGGCGGCATGGTACGCAGTCCGCTCCACGAGGCGGGCCTCGGCAAGGCTGAGATCCGTGCCGCGGCTCGCCAGCTTGGGCTGCCCAACTGGGACAAGCCTGCCCTGGCTTGCCTCTCGTCGCGCGTGCCGTACGGCGAGCGGGTGACTCCTGAGAAGCTGGCGCGCATCGGCCGCGCCGAGCAGGCACTGCGCGCGCTTGGCTTTCGCCAGCTCCGCGTGCGCCACTTTGCCGACCGCGCCCGAGTGGAGATCGCACCGGACGAGCTTGGCCGTGTCGAGGCCGAGGGCCTGGCCGAACGCATCCAGGCCGAGCTGCTGGCGCTCGGCTTTCCAGCCGTAGACATCGACCCACGCGGTTACCGCTCCGGCCGCATGAACGAGGGCGTCATTCCGCTCGCGGTTATCAGTGGCTGATCTCGATCCGTTCGCCGGGCTGGCGGGCGTGCTCGGCGTCACGCCCGTGCAGGTGGATGCCCATCGCCAGGCGCGCAAGGGCGTGCCCGAAGTGGTCTATGCCGCTGGCAAGACCCCGCGGCTGACCCTCACCGCGGTCAAGGACCTGCTCGAACGGCAGCCCAGCGGACGCGTCCTTGTCAGCCGCGCCGCCCCTGATGTCGCGGACTTGCTGCGGACCGAGCTGCAGCCGTCGGGGGCTACCGTGCTCGCCGCGCCGAACGGCGGGACGCTGCTGGTGACGCGGCGTGATGCCAGCTCGCCTGTCGACACGGGTGGCGTCGTCGGCCTGCTCACCGCCGGAGCTTCCGACGCGCCCAGCGCCGATGAGGCAGCCTGGGTCGCGCGCGAGATGGGCTGCCGCATCGTGCGCGCCGACGATGTCGGGGTGGCCGGCCTGCACCGTCTGGAAGCGCCGCTGCGCTCGCTGCGCGACAACGGGGCGGACGTGGTGGTCGTCGTCGCCGGGATGGATGGCGCCCTGCCGTCAGTCGTCTCGGGCCTGGTGGATGTGCCGGTGATCGGTTTGCCGACGTCCATCGGCTACGGTCTGGGCGGCGGCGGCGTGGCCGCGCTGCTGTCGATGCTCCAGACGTGCGCCCCGGGCCTGGTCGTGGTCAATATCGACAACGGCGTCGGCGCCGGGGCGACGGCCGCCCTGATCGCCAACCGCGTCGCTGCCGCCCGCTCGGCCTGACAGATCGAAGAAAACCCTTCGGGAGGAGATTACTCTCGAACACGACAGACGTTATACCGAGCGCCGTGGCGAGGGCGTCCTCCGGGAAGCAAGCCACGGGGTCTGGTCCCGCCGTGCCGGAGCGGCCTTCCCGATGGGGTCCCCTCCGGGGAACTAATCAGCCTACTGAAGGCAGAACTCGTTGCCTTCGGGGTCTCGCATCACGATCCAGAACTCGTCGCGCTGTTCGGTGGCCCGCACCTCCGTGGCGCCCAATCCTCGCAGCCGCCGCGCTTCGGCGTTGACCCGCTCGCGGCGGGCTTCGAGCGGCGCCGCCCGCCCGCCGCCCACGTTCAGGTCCAGGTGGAGGCGGTTCTTGACGGTCTTGGGTTCGGGCACGCGCTGAAAGAAGATCCGCGGACCGCGCTGGTCCGGGTCGACCACGGCATTGGCGGAGTTCCACTCTGACTCGGGCACGCCCTGAGCTTTGAGAAAGTCCTGCCACGAGGCGAAGCCTGTCGGCGGCTCTTGCTCGACATAGCCGAGCGCCGCGGCCCAGAACCTGGCGAGTTGCGCCGGATCGGCGCAATCGATCACCACCTGGACGCCGGTTGCCACGGCTAGCGTTCTCCGTCAGGTCGGCGGCCGAAGAAATTCACGGCTTCGACCTGCATGACGACCTCGTCCTGCTGGTTCAGCATTTCGCCCCGCGAGCGCACGATGCCCCAGTCGGGCCGGCTGCGCGACACCTTGGCGTCGAGCACGGTGAAACGACCCCGCAGCGTGTCGCCCGGCCGCACCGGCTTGAGCCAGCGCAGATTTTCGATACCTGGCGAGCCCAGGCTATGGCTATCGCGCATGATCCGGTCGACCAGCATGCGCATGTAGCCGGTGGCCGTCTGCCAGCCGCTGGCGATCAGCCCGCCGTAGATGCTGCCGCGCGCCGCCTCGGGGTCGGTGTGCATCGGCTGCGGGTCGTAGGTGCGCGCGAAGTCGATAATCTCCGCCTCGCTGAAGGCGACGCTGCCCAGCTCCACGGTGTCGCCCGCCACGAAGTCCTCAAAATAGCGATAGCTCACACGCCGCCCGGATGCACAGGGGGCAACTTACCAGGCGAAGGAGTCCCACACCCAGTTGAACAGGACGGTGCAGTCGCCCACCAGGTCCTGGCTGTGCATCAGGCTCACGAACACACGGTGACCGTCCCGCGTGGCCGACGCCACAATCGTCTTCTGCGCCGCGTCGGTGAAGCCAATCTTGACCCCGTCAGCGCCTGGATACAGCTCGAGCAGGCGGTTCAGGTTGGTCATCGAGAAGCCGTCGCTGGTGTAGCGCGTGGTGCTTGCCAGGTCGCGGAATGTGGCATTGCGCATGGCGTAGCGCGCGAGCACAGCCATGTCATATGCGCTCGAGTAGTGCGCCGCAGCGTCCATGCCGCTCGGATTGGCAAAGTGGGTGTTCTTGAGGCCCAGCGCGGCAGCCTCCTGGTTCATCCAGTCGACGTACTGCTCACGTGAGTCGGCCAGCGCCACGGCGACCTGCTCGGCCGCGTCGTTGCCGCTGGGCAGCATCATGCCGTGCAGCAAGGTGTCCAGGGTCACGCTGCGCCCGGGCTCGATGCCCATCGTCGAAGAACCGTCGCGCGCGACCATCGCGCTGGCGCTGACGGTCACCCTGATGCGCCTGTTCAGGTTGGGCACCCGCTCGAGCGCCACGATCGTCGTGGCGATCTTGGTCGTGCTCGCCTGGGGAACGGGCGAATCTGGCTCCTCGCCAGACAGTAGCTGGCCAGAGCCATCGTCGACGATGGCGATATGCACCGCGGTGGTCTCGGGCGCTGGCTCGTCGCTCACCCGCCGCGGCGCCGCCGGCAAAACTGCCGGCGAGGTCGCAGGGTCCGCGGCTACCGCGGGCGCGATCCAGGGTGGAATGCCGCTCGGCTCGACCGCCGTGGTATCCACCCAGGCCTGTTCGGCGGGGTGGCTGCCGTCGCCTGGAAAGTAGACCTGGATGCGGCTGTCACCAAATGGCCCGAGTGGCTTCACGTAGGTGTTGCCCGCGGGCAAAGCCATGCCCTCAGGCGCGCCGGCATCGGCCGCCGACCACAAGGGCACATCGCGCACCGCTCGCAGCCACTGCGGCATACCCACGCGTGGGTCGAATGTAACAGTCGCCTGGACCTGATCCGCGCCCTGCGTCGCAGGTATGCGCGCTGCAGGTGTTGGCACGCTGTCGAGTGGCGCCAGCTCCAGCGCCGCCTGGGCAGGTAGCAGGCTGCTCGGCTCGGCACT
>CBJLVJ010000095.1:0-8229 GCA_966426465.1 uncultured bacterium
GAGGACGAGGGCGCCGCTCACGCTGCTGGTGCTACCAACCGCTTCGCTCGGCAGGGTCCTGCCCACCAGCTGCTCGTGGGCGTAGTAACTGGCTTTGCTGGCCGCTGAATCGATGACCAGCCGTGTGCCCGCCCCCTGCTGCACCTGCACCTGCGCCGCCGCGCTCACCTGCGTCGACTGGTTCGGCTGCGCCGCTGCACCCGCCTGCGCCGGCTGGTTCGGCTGCGCCGCAGTGGTCGCTTGCGTCGGCTGCGTCGGCTGCGCCGCTTGGCCTTGTTGGGTGGCCGTGGCCGGCTGGGCCGTGGCCTGGTTGGGCTGACTGGCGTTGGCCTGGCCCGCAGCCTGGGTCGGGCGCTGGCCTGCGGCCTGGCTCGTGGGCTGGCTGCGCGTCGCGGTGGGTGGGTCGGTCTGTGCGGCGGACTGAGCGGCCGTCGGTGGCGCCGCGGGCGCGGGTGTCGAGTTGCTGGCGGCCGAGCCACACGCGGTCAGCACCAGCGTCAGACCGGCAGCCGCGAGGGCGCCAACGGGCACGACACGGCGGGGCATCATTACGAACCTGAGCATGGGCCTAGCTGTACCGCCTCAACCTTGGATTGAGCTGAGAACGAAGCTCCTCGAGCGGAAGCGTGTTCAGCACGTGGCGAGCCTCGAGCCAGCCTCGCCGAGCGCTGCCGACGCCCAGCCAGATATTGTCGAAGTCGAGCGTCGAGTGGGCGTCGGAGCTGACCGTGCAGCGCCCGCCGGCGTCGCGCACGCGCCGCGCCCAGCCCCCATCGAGGTCCATGCGCGCCGGGTCCGCGCTGACTTCCATGGCGCACCCAGCCGAGGCGGCGACCTCGATCACGCGCGGCATGTCAACCGCGTACGCCGGTCGCGCGCCAAGCAGCCGGCCGTGTGGATGATTGAGCGTGTGTACCAGCGGGTGATTCACCGCTCGCAAGATTCGCGCGGTCATCTCCGGCTCCGCCTGCTTGAACCGACTGTGTACGGAGGCGGAGACGTAATCGAGCGTGGCCAGCGTCTCGTCGGGATAATCGAGGCTGCCGTCCTGCAGGATGTCCATCTCGGTCCCGAGGAGAATGACGAATGGCGCCAGGTCGTGGTTGAGCCGCTGAACCAGTCGCCGCGCTTCCTCGAGCCGCTCCAGGCTCAAGCCGTGGGTAATGGTCAGTGAACGACTGTGATCGGTCAGCGCCATGTACGCGTAGCCGCGCGCCCGCGCCGCGCCGGCCATGGCTTCAAGGCTCTCGGTGCCATCGGTCCAGTCGGTGTGGCAGTGCAGGTCGCCCTTGAGGTCGTCGATGCTGACCAGGCTCGGCAGTCCGCCGACCATAGCGGCCTCGACTTCGCCGGTATCCTCGCGCAGCTCAGGCGCGATCCACGCCAGGTCGAGCGCCTGGTACACGTCGCTTTCGGTGGTCGCGGCGACCCCCCGCGCGTCGGCAGAGACACCCTCCGGGCTGAGCCGCAGGCCGCGCGCCACAGCCAGCGCCTGGAGTCGCTGAAGGTGGGCTGCCGAGCCGGTGTGCCACAACAGCGCGGCCTCGAACGCGCGCACGTCTGCGAGATGCAGGCGGACTTCCGTTCCGTCGTACAGACGAACCTGAATGCCGCCTTCGTGCCGGTGGACCACGCGAGCGACGTTGGGCAGCGCCTCCATCAGGTCCAGCAACGCCGGACCACCTGCCGGGCCAGGCACGGCAACCAGTTCGAGGCCGCCGACCACGGTCTCGATCATCCGCCGCGCCGCGCCGGCCACTTCGATCCTGCCTGGCCGCGTACCGGCGTCGCTCAAAAGATCCAGCATCAGGCGCGCGGTCTCCCACGCCGACTTCAGGCGTAATGGACGGATTGGATCGCGCAATTCTGGCAGTTGCGCGAGCAGGTCATCCGCACGGCGGGCGCCCAGGGTGCGCGCCAGGCGCCCATCGTGTGCGGCCTGCTCGACCCCGTCGAGGTCAGTTACGCCAAGCGCGGCGTACAACGCTTGCACGCCGGCCGGTCCGAAGCCGCGAGCGTGCAGCAGCGGCGCCAGTCCGGGCGGATGCTCCTGGACCAGCCGGTCGTGCGTGCGCATCGCGCCGGTGTCGAGGAATTCGGCGATGAGCGCCGCCAGCGACAGGCCTACGCCGTAGATTTCTCGCAGCCGACCCTCGGCGGCCAACTGTTCGAGTGGCTCGGGCGCCACGGCCACCCCACGGGCCGCGCGGCGGTACGCGCGCAGGCGATGGCCTTGCTCGCCGGCGACCTCCAGGCTCTGGGCGATTTCTTCGAACAGTCGCGCCACAACAAGATTGCTCGCGCGGCTGGTGCTTTCCATGGAGTCAGCCATGCGGCAGGCAGGCGGCGTGCCGCCCGAGCGCGGCGGTCGATGGTACGCTCGGCCGAAACATGACAGGGGCGGTGTGAATGGGACGTCTCGACGGGCGCGTGGCCTTATTGACCGGTGCGGGGCGTGGTATCGGCGCGGCGACCGCGGCCAGGCTGGCCTCGGACGGCGCCGCGGTGGCTGTCACGGATATGGATCTCGACCCTGCCGAAGAGACCGCGCAGCAGATCCGCGCAGCCGGTGGACGCGCGCTGGCTATTCCCGTCGACGTGACCAATCGCGAGCAGGTCGAAGCGGCAGCCGCGCGCACGGCCGAGGAGTTCGGTCGTCTGGACATTCTGGTGGCGGTGGCTGGCATCACACGAGACAACCTGCTGTTCAAGATGACAGACGACGAATGGGACGGTGTCATCGACACGCATCTGAAGGGCAGCTTCATGGCCGCGCGGGCGACCCAGAAATATATGGTCGAGCAGCGCTACGGGAAGATGGTTTTCACCTCGTCGACGTCGGCGCTCGGCAATCGGGGTCAGGCGAACTACTCCACCGCCAAGGCAGGGCTGCAGGGGCTCACACGCACGCTGGCCATTGAGCTCGGGCCCTTCAATGTCTGCGTGAACGCGGTCGCCCCCGGCTTCATCGAGACGCGCATGACCCAGTCCGTGGCCGAGCGCATGGGCGTGGACTGGGAGCAGTTCAAAAAGGATCGCGCCGCGCAGATTCCCTTGCGGCGCTCGGGCAAGCCCGAGGACGTGGCCAACGTGGTCGCGTTTCTGGTCAGCGACGACTCCAGCTACGTCAGCGGCCAGGTCATTTACATCGCCGGCGGCCCTCGCGGCTAGCGCCGCACCCAACGCTCGTTGACCCCGCCGGACGGCGGGGCTACGCTGAATGGCCTCGAGGAGGGTGGCATGGACGCGTCTCCGACACTGCCTGGTCGGCGTTGGACCCGCCGCAAGGTCCTGGTGGCCTGGGGCTTGACGAGTGTCGGGGCCACGCTGCTGAGCGCGTGCGGTCCGGCCGTAGCGCCACCCGCCGCGACCACGGCGTCAGCCGCGCCGACCAGCGCGCCGGTCGCGCCAACCGTGGCGCCGGCGGTTCAGTCGGCGCCGACCGCGGCGTCCGCGCCAGCCGGAGCAGCCGCCGCGCCCACCACGGCAGCCCAGCCGGCCGGCCAGGCCCCCAGAGACGGCGGCTCGTTCAAGTTCGACATCTGGACCGACGACCCGCCCAGCCTGGACCCGTACCTGAACGTCAGTTTCCGCGTGCAGGAGTTCTCGGCGTTCTTCTACAGCCGGCTGTTGATGTCGAAGAAGGGCCCGGGCATCCCGTCTCAGGCGTACATCCTGGAGGGCGACCTGGCGGAGTCGTGGAAGCCGAGCGAGGACGGCAAGACCTGGACGTTCAGCCTGCGTCCGAACGCCACCTGGCACAACCTGCCGCCGATGAACGGGCGGCCCGTGACCGCTCAGGACGTGGCCTGGTCCTTCGACCGCCTGATGCAGGTCTCGCCTCAGAAAAGCACCTTCAGCCAGGTGGCCAATGTGTCGGCGCCCGACGCGCGCACCGTGCAGTTCACGTTGAAAGACACGTACGCGCCATTCGAGGCCCAGATCGGTAGCCCGATCTTCTGGATCCTGCCCAGGGAAGTCGTCGAACAGGACGGCGACGCCACGCGGCGCGTGGTCGGCAGCGGGCCATTTGTCTTCGACAAGTTCGACTCGGGCATCTCGTTCTCGGGCAAAAAGAACCCGAGCTATTACCGCACTGGCGAGCCCCACATCGACGAGTTCGTCGGCCTGATCGTCCCCGACACGGCTACCCAGATGGCTGGCCTGCGGGCGCACGAGCTCGACTTCCTCCAGGTGCCAGACCAGGAGCTGCCCGGACTCAAACAGAGCAACCCAGAGATTCAGTACCTGGACTGGGAGTTCAACCTGATCCCGTTCGTGTACTGGAAAATCGACAAGCCGCCATTCAACGACCCGCGCGTGCGCCAAGCCGTATCGATGTCGATCAACCGCGACAACTTCATCAAGGTCATCTACAACGGCCGGGGCAGCTGGAACAACTTCATTCCCTGGGCACTGTCCGAGTGGTGGCTGGATCCGAAGGGCGCCGACCAGGGCCCGACGGCGAAGTACTTCAAGTACGACCCGGCCGGCGCCCGACAGCTACTGGCCGCCGCCGGGCATCCCGACGGCTTGCAGGTGACGATGCTCAGCACGCCAGGCTACGGCGACGTGTTCGTCCAGGGCGTCGAGCTGGTCCAGCAGGACCTGAAGTCAGGCGGCATCGACGCTACCATCAAGATGCAGGAGTACGCGAACTACATTGCCACCACGTTCGCGGGCAAGTTCGACGGCGGTGATCAGCTGGTGTTCGGTCTCGAAACGCCGTTTACCGAGCCGCACGATTTCCTGTTCAACATGTACCACCCGAGCGGCGCGCGCAACCACGCCGGGATCAACGACGACAAGCTGACGGCCATGATCGAACAGCAGATGCGCACGCTCGATCGCGCCGAACGCAAGAAGCAAATCTTCGAGATCCAGCGCTATCTGGCCGAGCAGATGTATTACCCGCCGGGCGTGGCGCCCTACCGCACGGCCGGTTTCACCCCGCGCGTGCACGACCTGTTTCCGCGTTCGGACTACGGCTTCGGCGCCGAGGTCGTACCGAAGCTCTGGCTCGGCTGAGCGCACCGCACGGGCGGTAGGCGCATGTCCAGTTATCTGATCCGACGCCTTCTGCTGCTGGTGCCGACGCTGGTCGGCGTCAGCATCGTGGTGTTTGCGCTGGTCAGGCTCCTGCCGGGCGACGCGGTGGCCCTGCAGCTCCAGGACGCCCGAGCGTCGGCTGCCGACGAAGCCGCCCTGCGCGGTCAGCTTGGACTGGATCGACCCGTCTACGTACAGTACGTCGACTGGCTGACCACGCTCGCGCGCGGCGACCTCGGCCACTCGTTCCGCAGCCATCAGCCGGTGCTTCAAGAGCTCGCGAATCGACTGCCCGTAACGGCCGAGCTCGGTCTCCTGGCGCTGCTGATCGCCGCGGCGGTGGCCACGACGATTGGTGTCATTTCGGCCGTCAAGCAGGACACCTGGGCCGACTACACCGCGCGCAGTGCGGCGATCGGTCTGCTGGCCGTGCCGGGCTTCTGGCTGGGCACCCTGGTGGTCACCTTGCCCTCGGTCTGGTGGCACTGGACGCCACCGCTGCGCTACGTGCGGCTGACGGAGGACCCGCTCAAAAACCTGACCATCGTCATCATTCCGGCCGTGATTCTCGGACTCGGTCTCTCCGGCGGATTGATGCGCCTGGTGCGCACGCAGATGCTCGAGGTGCTCCGCCAGGACTTCATCCGCACCGCGGCGGCCAAGGGTCTGGCGGAACACTCGGTGGTCATGCGCCATGCCTTGAAGAACGCGTTCATTCCCGCTCTGACGGTGCTCGGCCTGCAGGTGGCGCTGCTCGTCTCGGGCACGGTGGTCCTCGAGAGCATCTTCGTGCTGCCGGGCATGGGCCGCTATCTGCTCGAGTCGGTCCAGGCGCGCGACTACCCGGCCATCCAGGCGCTCAACCTGATCTTTGCGACCGTGATCGTGATTACCAACCTGGTGGTCGACCTGCTGTACGGCTGGCTGGACCCGCGGGTGCGCTACGCATGATTGCGCCACCAGCCGCGCTCAAACCGGTGGCGATGCCCGGGCGGGCTGGCGAGATCCAGCGGCAGCGGGATGCGCCCACCCGGCTGCGCACGCTGACGCGTTTTCTGCGCAAAAAGCCGATGGGCGCCTTCGGCGCTGTGTTGATCGTGCTCTTTCTTGGCCTGGCCGTCGGTGCCCAGTGGTTGGCCCCCTATCCGTATGACCTCGGCAACGCCGCCGAACGATTGCAGGGGCCGAGTCTGGCGCACCCGTTTGGGACCGACGCCAACGGACGCGACCTGCTCAGCCGCGTCATCTGGGGAGCGCGCGTTTCGGTGACGATCGGGTTCGGCGCCGTGGCGCTCAGTACGCTGGTCGCGGTGGTCGTCGGTGTGAGCTCGGGCTATTTCGGCGGCTGGGTCGATCTGCTGGTCCAGCGGCTCGTGGATGTCTGGATCTCGTTCCCGGCGCTGGTGCTGCTGGTCAGTCTGGTGGCGATCCTCGGTCCGGGCTTGTGGAGCACGACCCTGGTGCTCGGCGTCCTGCTCGCGCCTGGTACGGCGCGGGTGGTGCGCGGCGCGGTGATCGCCATGCGCGAGCAGCCGTACATCGAATCGGCACGCTGCGCCGGGGCGGGTCATGCGCGCATCGTTCGCAGCTATGTGCTGCCAAACGTCTCGGCGGCCATTCTCGTGCTCGCGACCACCCAGCTCGGGGTGGCGGTGCTTGCTGAATCCACGCTCAGTTTCCTGGGCTACGGTGTGCCTCCGCCGTTTCCAACGTGGGGCTCGATGCTCAGCGGCACCGGCCGCGCATTCATGCTCCAATCACCGTGGCTGTCGATCTGGCCGGGATTGGCAATCAGCGCCGCCGTGTTTGGCTTCAACATGCTGGGCGATGCGTTACGCGATGTGTTGGACCCGCGCCTGCGCGGACAGTAACGGGAGGTTGGTGTGGACCTGAACTACTCACCTGAAGACGAGCGCTTTCGCGAGCGCACTCGGCGCTGGTTCGCCGACCATCGACCGGGACCGCTCGACACGCTCGAGCAGAAAAAGGCCTGGCAGCGCACGCTCTACGAGGCGGGCTTCGTCGGCATGGGCTGGCCGCGCGAGTACGGCGGACAGGAGGCGCGGCCGATGGAGCAGGCCATCGTGGCCGAAGAGATGGCCCGCGCCGACGTGCCGGGCGCGATCAACAGCCTGGCGCTTGGCCTGATCGGTCCGACACTCATCGTCCACGGCACCGAGGAACAGAAGCAGCGCTACGTCCGCCGCATGCTCACGGCCGACGACATCTGGTGTCAGCTGTACTCCGAGCCCGACTCCGGGTCTGACCTCGCCAGCCTGAAGACCAGCGCCGTGCGCGACCGCGACAACTGGCTGGTCAACGGCCAGAAGGTCTGGACGAGTCTGGGTCCATACGCCGATTACGGGATCCTGCTGGCGCGGACGGACCCGACCGTTCCCAAGCACAAAGGCATCTCGTACTTCATCCTGGACATGCGCAGCCCGGGCGTCGAGGTCCGCCCACTCAAGCAGATCACCGGCAGCTCTGAGTTCGCCGAAGTTTTCTTCACCAACGTGAGCGTGCCGGCCGAGAACATCATCGGCCAGGAGGGCCAGGGTTGGGAGCTGGCACAGACCACCCTCGGCTTCGAGCGCGGCGGAAGCGTGCTTGCCCGCGTCACCCGCCATCATGCCAACATGCGCCGCCTGGTGGAGGTCGCGCGCGGTCTCAGACGCAACGGCGCACCGGCGCTGGAAGATTCCCTGGTGCGACAGAAGCTCGGCCGGATGGTCGTGGAAGTCGAGGTGCTCAGGTACGCCGGGCTGCGCGTCCTCAGCAAGCTGGAGCAGGGCAAGCGGCCAGGCGCCGAGTCGTCGGTCGACAAGCTGTATTACAGCGAGCTGGACAAGCGCCACCAGGAGCTGGTCCAGGACATCCTTGGGCCCTACGGGCAGATCGAAAGAGGCCTGCCGAAGGAGCTCGCGTTGAATTCCAGCACGGTGCGCGGCGACGACAGCACCTGGGCGTACAACTTCCTGTGGTCGCGCGCCGGGACGATCTACGCCGGGTCAAGTGAGATTCAAAAGAACATCATCGGCGAGCGTGTGCTGAAGCTGCCGCGCGAGCCGCGCGCAGACCGCACCACGTCCAGCAGCGGAGGGTAGGCGATGGACTTCGACTTCACCCAGGAGCAGGTCATGCTCCGCAATCTCACACGCGAGTTTCTGAGCCGTGAGAGCA
>CBJLVJ010000096.1:0-8191 GCA_966426465.1 uncultured bacterium
GGGGCGCTACCCCCTCACCCCTGGCCCAGCCTGATCTGTCCCGCGTCCCCCGCCTGAAGGCGCAAGCCGCCACCGGTACCGCGCTGGAGCGCGTTCGAGCGCAGCCTCGGCTGCCCGCACTTCTCCGGTTCACGGCTGCTCACAAGCGATGGCGCCTGTGTTGGCGCGCATGCAGGCCGATGGCCGTGCTATACGTGAGTGGGCGGCGAGGGGCTCGAACCCCCGAACCTCACGGATGTGAACCGTGCGCTCTAACCAACTGAGCTAGCCGCCCGCGTGAAGCGCATTCTAACGCGGGATGGGCGAGACCGCCAACAGACAGCCCGTCGATCGAAGCGTAGCCTCCCAGCGTCGAGTCCGCGGTTGCCGCAGACCGGACCTTTTACCCAATAGGCCATCCGACTAGCGCCCAGGCGGTTGTTTCATGGATGTTCCCACCCAAAGTGGCGAACGACGATCGGCTCAATGTACGAATTCCCGACACTGTGTTAGAACTGTTGTTCTATAGCATTATAAAATCGCGGCGCTCTGTAGAACATTCATTCTATAACGTTGCATGTGGGGCGAGAAGCTTTGCAGCGGCTGCGGGGTGGTGCGCGCCCGTGACGAGTTCGCGCTGAAGGACAGCCGCACGGGTCAGCGACACAGCAAATGCAAGCACTGCGGCAGGCGCACCTCGAGAGAGCACTATCGCGCCAATCACGAGGCGTACATTCAGCGAAACCGGCGAAACAATCCAGCTCACCGTGAGCGGAACGCGGGTGCGGTATACGAGTATTTGCTGTTTCACCCCTGCGTTCGATGCGGGGAATCTGATCCGGTGGTTCTGGAGTTCAATCACAAGGACCCGCGCACGAAGGCCGCCAACATCGCGGACCTCATTCGCTTCGGCTGGTCAATCAACCGTCTCTTCGCCGAAATCGCGAATTGCGAGGTCCTGTGCGCTAACTGTCACCAGCGCTTCACGTCCGACGGAAGGCTGAAATACTACAAGCGAATGGAGCAGTCCAACGGCAGCGGCACGATCCCCGCGTTCCGCGCCGCCGCGAATGCTCGCAATCACGCCCTCGTGCTGGAATTCCTCGCGGACGCGGCATGTGTGGATTGCGGCGAAGAGGATTGGCTGGTCCTTCAGTTTGATCACCTGGACGGCAAACTGGATCACGTTTCGTGGCTGGTGGGCAGCGGCTGCAGTCCGGTTCGCTTGCAGCAGGAGTTAGTCAAATGCACACTTCGGTGCGCAAATTGCCACCGCCGCCGAACTGCGCAAGCCGGCAACTGGTTTCGCGTGCGGCAGCGGCGCTCTCGTGCAGAATTCGCGGCCAATTCTGGCTGTAACGGGTGCTTGAACGTGCCGCGATCGTTACGCCGCTGCAGACTCTGCAATCCCAAGTTCGCACCGAGACGATCGTGCGCTGTCCTCCCGAGGATGCGCCGGACCATGCGACTGAGACGCGTGGACCTTTCGGTCGTGCGCGTTAACAGCCAGGAGGGCGCAGCCGTAAGGCGCGTGGGGGAATTGGGCGCAAGCCCGCAGCCCCGCGCAGCGGGGGCGCCGAAGGCGCGGCTTGCGGCCAAGGAGGAAACGCGCCAGGCTGCGTCGTCCCTCCTGGCGGCCGTGAACGCGCCAGGCACGCGCGCAGCGGTCATGCGCGATATCAGTTCCGCACCATTCCGAGTCAGATTCAAACCGATGGCGGATCAGCGGCCGCCCTCTTGACCGATTGAGACTCCAGCCGATATAGCTGGTTGAGTAGCATCAGCTCAGCCAGCAGGTCGGTGGCATCGTCCCTTGATTCTTTGTGCGCGCGGCGGTTGCGGTAGGCCGTGAAAGTACCAGTGAACAGGGATAGGCGGCCGCCGTGTTCAGCAGCGTTCAGACCTGGCCACGTCAGATGGCCGCCTGGCGTCGCGTACGCTTGCGAGAACAATTTCGCGCCGTGCTCGGCGAGGTTGGTCCGAGCCCGAACTATATCCTCAAGGCGTCGGTAACCCGTGAGCAAGCTATCGTCGGGCCCGTTCCAAAATGAGATGGCGAGGTCAATCAGCCGCGCATCAATAACGGCGAACGGAATCACAGGTGGAAACTCTTCCCACAATCTCCCGGTTTTTCTCCAGTCCCAGTGATTCTCGAAGATGTATTCGTCCAAGCGGCGCGGACGGCGCGGTCGAGAAGACCCGATTACTTCGAGATCCGCCTGGGTAAGGGCGGACTGATCTAGCCTCTCGAGAACCTCGGCACCGACGACGTACTCGTCAATCTCTGCACCGTGCGCCTCCAATACGCTGAGTACGTAAGAAAATGTTCGTGGACCCTCGCCGAGGTAACCAGATCGGAAGCCTGACTTCACGGCCACGAAATCGCCGACGTTCACGGTAAGGAGCAGGCAATGATCGTGTGAGGATGAGAGAATGCGTACATGCGTTATGCGATCGCCGTACTGGAGGAGTCTCAAAACCGCATCTTGACACTCCTTTGAGATCCCCGGAAAGACCAACATACTCGATACCTGCCGGCTCCAGATTCTCATCTCCCTTTCGGCTCGGCTGACCGCGTGTTATGGGGCTCATTTAACTCTTCCCATGCGTACGTCTGATCGCATTAGTCGTCGGTCGCCACTGTCGTGTAGCAGCTACGGCCTTCCGAGTTGAGTCCCTCCGCGCCCGTCGTCCCGACTTCGCATGCTTTCGCGATTTTACGTCCACAGTCGGCGCGGAGCCGATTCGCTGGCTTCAGCGCGCTGGAGGCGTTGACGCGCAGACAAACGCGACATCACCAACACACCAAAGCGGCTCGCCAGACCACGGCCGTTACCCAACGCGCCTGGGCGATCGGTCTTTCGTGGGGCTGTACCTGTTGCTGGGGTCCGGGGCGGGGTGAGCGACCTCTAGCAGGGTGTTGAAAAACTCAGACAACCTACAAGATGTAGTCCTTTCAACCACGGCATGCTACTACCCGTTGTATGTAGCGCGACTTTTTCACCAGCCTGCTAGAGCTTGCGCTGGTTGTCAAGCCGTCCGTTCGGACGGGTGGATGCTACCCGTATGGACAGCCAGAACCGGCAATAAACGAGGGCTGCAAAGCGTCATAGATGGTGATGACAGGTGTGTCAGCTACCTCCTCGCGCGCCATCCTGGTTCCGCTCATCGCGATCATTCTGGGCACGTTCATGGTCATCCTCGACAACACGGTCGTGAACGTGGCGCTACCAACCCTCGGCCGAGTCCTCAACAGCGATCTGAGTCTGTTGCAATGGGTGATCGCCGGCTACATGCTCGCCCAGGCAGCGGTCATTCCGCTGTCGGGCTGGTTATCGGATCGCTTCGGCGCCCGGCGGGTCTATCTGATCTCACTGGTCCTGTTCACGGCCGGCTCTGCGCTGTGCGGCCTGGCGATGAACGGCGAGATGCTGGTCGCCACACGTGTGCTGCAGGGACTCGGCGGCGGGATGCTGATGCCGATCGGCATGGCCGTCCTGTATCGGCTCACGCCACCAGAGCGTCGGGGCTCGATCTTTGGCCTGTTCGGATTGCCGATCATGGTCGCGCCGGCCCTCGGGCCGCTGCTCTCGGGCTACCTGCTGCAGTATGCCGACTGGCGGCTGATCTTTCTGATCAATCTACCGGTGGGGGTGCTCGCGCTGATCGTCGGCCTGCGCGTGCTGCCCACGATTCCGGCCGGCCGTGCGGTCGGAGCGCTCGACTCGCTGGGCGTGCTCCTTGGCCCGCTCGCCTTCTCGGCACTCTCGTTCGGTGTCAGCCAATCCACCTACGCGGGTTGGAGCGCCCCTTCGACCGTGGGCGGCATCGTGATCGGATTGATCGCGCTGGTGCTGTTCGTGTGGCGCGAGCTGAGCATCGCCGATCCGGTCCTGGAGCTGCGCGTGTTCGGTCAGCGCGACTTCAGCCTGGGCATTCTGACCCAGTGGACCGCCTTTGCCGCAATGTTCGGCACGTTCTTCTTGATTCCGCTGTTCTTGCAGCAGGTGCGTGGCTATGGCGCCTTCGAGACCGGTCTCTACACGCTGCCGATCGCCATCGCCTCGGCGATCTTCATGCAAATCAGTGGCCGCGTGTTCGATAGAATCGGCGTGCGCATTCCCGTGCTGTTCGGCATGACGCTCATTGGCGGCGCGATGTGGCTCATGTCCAGCATCACCGGCGGCACCACCGGAAGCGATCTGTTTGTGCCGATGGTGCTGTTGGGCGCCGGCATGGGCTCGATGATGATGGCGCTGAATACCCACCTGCTCAACGTCGCTCCGCGCGATCTGGTCGGGCGCGTCACCTCACTGACCTCGGCAATGCAGAACGTCGTGGCCTCGCTGGGGATTGCGACGTTCGCGACGATTCTCCAGGCGCGGATCCCATTCCATGTCGCCGAAGCCTCCATCGCCTCGGGCGGCGCTCCAACTCCCGCCGTGCTCGACAACGCGATGGCGTTCGCGTTCGGCGACGTGTACCGCACCGCGCTGCTTGTCGTGGCGGTCGGCTGGGTGCTGGTCTGGACGCTGCGCCGACCGGGCTCCGCGTCTGAGCCAGGCACGCCAGCCCAGACCTCAGACGACACGACTGAGACGCAGCGGCCTGTCCATCTCGAACGCGAACCCGTCCTGGTGGGGCACTGAGCTCAGGCCTCCAGCGGCGGGCGATGCTGGGCCCACGGCTGTGCGGCCTCGAAAGCGGCGGCAGCGCGCAGGCAGAGGGCGTCCTGGTGCCAACCGGCCACCACTTGTAGCGCGATTGGCAGGCCCTCAGCAGTGAACCCGCACGGTAACGTCGCGGCGGGCCAGCCGGTCAGGTTGAACGGATACGTGAACGGCAGGTGGTCGAACAGGGTCGGTGTCGGCTGGCCATCGATCTGGCGTGGCCAGCCGTCGAGCGACCACGCCGCGCAGGGCATTTGCGGCGTGACGAGCAGATCGTAGCCATCCATGAACGTGCGGGCCTGTTCGTAAAAGGACGTGCGTGCGAGCTGCGCGTGGCCGAGCTCTGCCGAGGTTGCCTGCCGACCGTGCTCGATCATCTGGCGCAGGTCTGGCTCGAACCAGTCCGGGCGCTGGTCCAGGCGCTCCTGGTTGCGAGCTGCCAGCTGGAAGTCCCACAGCAGGGCGGCCCACCAGCTCGGGTTGTCCCAGCCGGGCACCACCTCCTCAACCGTGCAGCCAAGCTCCTGGAAGCGTCCAGCGGCGGCGCGAGTGATCTCGCGCACGTCCGAATCGACCGGGGCGTAGCCGAAGTCAGCCGACCACGCCACGCGCACACCGGCCAGGTCTGCCCCATCGCACACGGCGAGCCAGTCGCGCGGCGGCATGTCCAGCGAGACCGGGTCGCGCGGGTCCGCGCCAGCCAGCGCGTTGAGCATCAGCGCGGCGTCGCGCACCGTGCGCGTGATCGGGCCATTGTGCGACCGTGCGGCCCAGAAGTCCGGGTTGGGCCAGTAAGGCACCAGCCCGAGCGACGGTTTGAAGCCGAAGACGCCGCACAGCGCGGCGGGGATGCGGATCGAGCCGGCGCCATCGGAGCCGTGCGCCAGCGGACCAATGCCGGCGGCCACCGCCGCGGCCGCTCCGCCGCTTGAGCCGCCCGGTGTGCGATCGAGCTTCCACGGATTGCGCGTCGGCGGCCCGAGCAGATTGTCGCACAGGTCCTTGTAGCCGAAGTGGGGCGTGTTGCTCTTGGCGAAGATGATCGCGCCGGCGGACCGCAACCGCCCGGCCACGGCGCCATCGAAATCCGGTACGAACTCCTCGAAGAACTTCGAGCCGTAGGTCGTGCGCAGGCCGGCGGTCGGCTCCAGGTCCTTGACGGATACCGGCACACCGTGCAGGGCTCGCAGCTCGTCGCCGCGCATCACTGCCGCCTCCGCCTCGCGGGCGGCGGCCAGCGCTCGCTCCGCATCGAGCGTCATGAACGGGTGCAGGCTCGGCTGCAGCTGCTCGGCTCGCCGCAACACGTCGTCGAGCACCTCGACGGGCGACAGCCGGCGGGTGCGGATAGCTTCAACCAGGTCGATCGCGGGAACGTAGTCGAGCGCCGTCATGCGGCGCTATTGTTCCACGGTGGCGACAGACAATGATGCGAGCCAACCTGAACCGTGGCGGTGGGACGAGACGACGTGGCGCGGGCACGTCGAGAAGGTGCGGGCGGGGCGATCGCTCGCGCCGGCTAGCTGGCCGCGGGACGCGCGCGTGGCGGTGGCGCTGTCGTTCGATTGCGACCACGAGACGATCCCGCTCCGTGATGCGGAGACACGCCCGGGCAAGCTGAGCCAGGGCGAGTACGGCTCGCGGGTGGGCTCGCGGCGGATCATGGACCTGCTGGAGCGGCGCAGGCTGCCGGCGACGTTCTTCATGCCCGCCGTTTCGGCCTTGCTGCACCCGGAGGAAGCGCGCGGCTACGCTGAGGCCGGCCACGAGATCGGCATCCACGGCTGGATTCACGAGCGCAACATGCTGCTGAGTCCGGCCGACGAGCGCGACCTGACACTGCGCAGCGCCGACGCGCTGGAGCGGGTGACCGGTCAACGACCGGTGGGCATCCGCACGCCGTCGTGGGACTTCAGCGACGCCACGCTGGCGATCGTACGGGACATGGGCCTGCTCTACGACTCCTCGCTCATGGCCGACGACGAGCCCTATGAGGTCCTCGCGAACGGTGAGCCGACCGGCGTGGTGGAGATTCCGGTGGAGTGGATCCGCGACGACGCGGTGTACTTTCCGATGGACCGCTACACGGCGTTGCGCCCGTATACTCCGCCGCGCAGCGTGCTCACCATCTGGCGTGACGAATTCGATCGGGCGTACGCCGAAGGTGGGCTCTTTCAGCTGACGATGCACCCGCACATCATTGGCCATCGCTCGCGGGTGGCTATTCTGGAGCAGCTGATGGACTACATCGGCGACCGCAGCGCGGTGTGGTGGGCCACGCATGCCGATGTCGCGCGGTACGTGCGCGACGAAGCCGCGGCGGCCGCCACTCGCCAAAGCGAACACGTTCGCGTGTGAAACGCGTCAGGCGGAAACGGGCTCGGCGGTGAAATCGATGTCGCGGCGGAACTGGCGCATGTACAGGTCGTAATAGAAGCCGCGGGCGGCGAGCAGCTCGTCATGCGTGCCGCGCTCGACGATCTGGCCGTCGCGCAGCGCCAGCACCTGGTCGGCGTGCCGGATGGTGCTCAAGCGGTGGGCAATCACAAACGAC
Source organism: uncultured bacterium (assembly GCA_966426465.1). Lineage (GTDB taxonomy): Bacteria > Chloroflexota > UBA6077 > UBA6077 > CF-72 > CF-72. The sequence continues at coordinate 7,204 of CBJLVJ010000096.1, forward strand.
GTCCTGCCTCGCAGCAGCTCCTCGAGCGCTTTCTGAATCAGTCGCTCGGTGCGCGTATCAACTGATGAGGTGGCTTCGTCCAGGATGAGCACGCGCGGCCTGGCAAGTGCGGCGCGCGCAATCGCCAGCAACTGCCGCTGCCCGAGGCTGAGGCCGCTGCCGCGCTCGCCCAGCACGGTCTGGTAGCCATCCGGCAGGCGTTGGATGAAGCTGTCGGCGCGGGCCATACGCGCCGCGGCGACGACTTCCTCGTCCGTGGCGTCCGGGCGGCCGTAGCGGATGTTGTTCATGACCGTGTCGCTGAACAGGAACGAGTCCTGCAGGACGATGCCGATCTGGGCGCGGAGACTGCGCGCTGTGACGCTCCGCACGTCGATGCCGTCGATCGTGACGGCGCCCGCGGACACGTCGTAGAAGCGCGGAATCAGGTTGGCCATCGTCGTCTTGCCGGCTCCGGTCGGACCGACGATGGCGATCATCTGGCCTGGCCTGGCAGTCAGGGAGACATCGCGCAGCACCGGTCTCCCCGGCTCGTACTCGGCCCACACCCGGTCGAATTCCACACGACCTTCGATCGGTGGCATCTCGCGCGCGTCGGGTGCATCCTGCAGGTCCGGCACCAGGTCAATGAAGCCAAAGATGCGCTCACCGCCGGCAACCGCGCTCTGCACGTTGGTCCACATCGCGGAAATCTGCGAGATCGGCTGGTTGAACCGCTGGGTGAACGCGATGAATGCCACGATCAGCCCGAGCGACACGGTGCTGCCTGCCACAGTCTGACCCGAGAGCAGCAGCACGCCGCCTGCGCCGGCCACCAGCGCCACCGCCACGTAGCCGAGCGCCTCGAGCGTCGGTTGCAGCGCGCTGGTGTACGCCACGGCGCGGATGCTCGCGTTGCGCGAGGCCGCGTTCGACTCGGAAAACGTCTCGATGTTCTGTTCTTCGCGATTGAAGGCTTGCGCCTCGCGTACGGCGGACAGGTTTTCCT
>CBJLVJ010000097.1:0-8188 GCA_966426465.1 uncultured bacterium
CCGGGACCCTTGCAGGACCCGACGCCAACCGACCCGCCCGCCGCCCCCTCCACGCCCATCGAGCCACAGCCCAGTCTCGCCGATCTGTCGCCGGAGGCAGGTGGACGCATCGTGCGCTACATCGTCACCAGCACGCTCGAGCACGGCGTCGCGCCGAACGCCGTGGTGGCTCTGTACGCCGACCTGGCTGGCGATGAGCTAGCGGTGCGATATGCGGACCGTCGCTTCATCTTGCGCGAGATACCGCTCGACTGGCGCGACGTGGAAAACCGCGTGGTGGACCTCGAGAGCAGCGCGCGCGCGCGCGGAGTGGACCTTGCCACGGCCTGGCGCCGTGCCACGAGTGTCGCCATGCACGGGCAGGATGTGCTGGAGCAGCTGGCGCGGCTGGCAGGTGTGCCGAACTCGTCTCCCCAGCGCCAACGGTCGATCTTCGACGACCCGGAGGACCTGGACGCACTCGAGGACGAGGACAGCCCGGATGTGCTGTCGAGCCGCCTGGTCGACCGTGCGCCAGACCTGCTCGACCTGGCAGCCGACGCGCAGCAGCGTATCCGCCGCTTCGCGATCGAAGAGCGGCTCGAGCGGGGACTTCCGCCGGTTGAGCTTCTGGACCTCTACCGCGTCTTCGAGATAGCCGGCGACGAGCGGGCCCAGCAGTACCTGGACCGTGTGTACGTCGAGCGCGAGCCGCCGGGGGACTGGCTGGACCTGCAGTCCGAGGCGGGCCGCCTGGTGGACATGGCCGAAGCTCGCGGGCGCGACGCGGGTCGCCTCTTTGCCGACCTGCTGCGCACCTCGCCCGCCCTCGAGCCGCTGATCGCCGTGCGCCTCCTCGCCGACCGTCTACTCAGACAAGCATAAGAACGAGGCGACTACTCGAGAGAATTCTACTTTTCAAAATGTGCGACCCAACCGCTGGTCCCAGGGTTGGGGGGCGGCGACGCGGACGAGGGTGTCCTCGCGGTCGCGCGCGTACAGGTACAGGTGGGCGAAGAACTCCAGCTCGGGCAGCGGGTAGGTGGGATTGATGCACAGGTACTCGTACGGCCACGGCGAGCGCGCGCCCGGCGCGCAGATCACCCGGATGCGATGGCCGATGGTCAGCCGGTAGGTAATGCCCGCATAGCGGCGCGAGGCCACATCCAGGTAACCGTCCATCATCAGCCGCTGCCACACTTCGTCCCCAAGGGTGTTCCTGGCAACGTCTTCGGCGCGCTGACGCGCCTCCTGATAATCGCGCGCCGAAAAATCGGCACCTGCCGTTCGCTTTGGCAGGTGGTCCCAGTAATACCGCCATGGACGTTCGACCGGTCCGTCGCGTCGCGCGCCTTCGGGCCCTGGCGTGGGCAGGAGGTCCCACGCCAGAAGCCGACGCCAAAGCGCGCGCAGCGGCTCCAGCCAGGCCAATGTCAGCTAAAAACGGTCAGCCGCCGGCGATCGGCGCGATGATCTGATACTCCTCCGCATACGGATCGAAGACACCGTCGTCGAGCACGTGCTGCGTGCCGACCTTCTTCGAGACAGCACAACCCTTGTCGCGCGCTTCGTGCAGGATGCGTTCCGCTTCGAGGACGCTCTCTCGCGCCTCTTCAGTATCCGTTTCGGCGTCCCATTCCACGAGCTGGTGTCCGCGTCGATTGGCAACGATGATGCGGCCCACGCCTGAGCCCTCCTTGAACGCGTGTTGGAATTCCAGCCTACCCCTGGTATTCGCCGGAGGCAAGCCATACACGCGCGAAGCGCCTCAGGTGTGGTGGCCGTTTCCCCGCACGCAGCCGTGGGACCTGTCCTTGCTGTCCATCGGCTCGCCGCACAGCGGACAGCGCGGTCGGCCGGCCGCGACCACCTCGGCGATGTTTTTGCTCAGCGCGCGCAGCTGCTCGCGGGTGGCACGACAGGCAAACGTGGCCGGTGGGCTGGGCTCTTCCTCTTCCGACGCGCCGCCTTCCAGGTCGTACACCAGCAGCACGTAGCGCGGTCCGGTCTCCAGCTCGCTTTCGTCCTGGCCGAGCGCCAGGCGGCCGACCTTGAAGTCGACGGTCGGATTGGGCGGGAACGTCTCGACCGGCGGCTGGCGCGGTGGTCGATTCGTCAGCTTGCCCTTGAATTCAGCGAGCAGCTGCTCGACCGCCAGGCCCAACGCCTGGAGCTGCTCTTTCTCGACCCATAACGCCGCGGCGCGCCCGTCGTCGCTTTCGACCATGAGACGGAAGGTGCGATGGCCAGGCTCACCGATCGCCTGCGCCTGCAACCGAGTCGCAGGGCCGAAGACGTACTGCGCGTCGAACACGTTCCCTGGATAGTACGGTTTACGCCGTCTTACGTTGGTACAGACGCCTCGCGGTGGCCAGCGCGTCGACCAGTGCGTCGACCTCGTCGGCGGAGTTGTAGACGTAGAAGCTGGCGCGGAGGGTGGCGGCCACGTCCAGACAGCGGTGCAGCGGCTGGGCGCAGTGGTGGCCAGCGCGGACGGCCACGCCCGCCTCGTCGAGCACCGTGCCCGCGTCGTGCGGGTGGACGCCTTCCAGGTTGAACGACACGACACCCGTGCGCGCCTCAGGATCGAGCGGACCATACACGGTCACGTCGGGCACGCTGGCCAACCGCTCGAGCGCATAGCCAGTCACTTCGACCTCATGACGGCGCACGTTTGGCATACCCAGCTCGTCCAGGTAGTCGGCGGCCACGCCGAACGCGATGGCGTCCGCGATGTTGGGCGTGCCCGCGTCGAATTTCTCCGGCAATGGGGCCCACGTCGCGCGGTCCTCGAACACCTCGCGAATCATGCCGCCTCCACCGAGGAATGGCGGCATCTCCTCGAGCAGATCCCGACGACCCCACAGCGCGCCGATACCGGTCGGGGCAAGCATTTTGTGACCCGAAAACGCCAGGAAGTCAGCGCCGAGGCTGCCTACGTCGGTCGGCACGTTCGGCACGCTCTGGGCGCCGTCGACCACGACGAGCGCGCCGACACGGTGGGCCATGTCCGAGATCGCACCCACATCCGAGATGGTGCCCAGCACATTGGACGCGTGCGCAAGGGCAACCACGCGTGTGCGCGGGCTCAGCAGACGACGAAAGTCGTCCATGTCCAGGGTGCCGTCGGGCGTCAAGCGGATCAGCCTGATGCGCGCGCCGGTGTCCTGGGCCACGCGCTGCCAGGGGACCAGGTTGGAATGGTGCTCGAAGAAGGTGGCCAGAATTTCGTCGCCAGGTTGGAGGTTGGCGCGACCCCATGACACCGCTACCAGGTTCAGCGCCTCGGTCGTGTTCCTGACCCAGACGATCTCCTCGGGGTACTCGGCGCCGATGAAACGCGCGATGCGTTCGCGGGCGGCCTCGTAGGCATCGGTGGCTTCGACGCTCAGGGTGTGGACGCCGCGGTGCACGTTGGCGTTGATGCGGGTATAGAAGTCGACCAGCGCCTGGATCACCTGCCGCGGCTTCTGGGTGGTAGCAGCACTGTCGAGATAGACCAGCGGCCGGCCATTAACCTGGCGCTGCAGGATTGGGAAGTCGGCGCGGATACGCTCGACGTCGAGAGGAGCTGACACCCTGAGCACGGCGAAATCATACCATTTTGGTCGGATTTCGCAACGCGGCGCCGCGGCTATGATTCGCAGGGTGGGACCGCTCGGCATCCTGGGCGGCGGGCAGCTCGGGCGGATGACCTTGCAGGCCGCCAGCGTACTCGGGATTGACGTGGTGATTGGCGAGCGCTTCGCCGATTCACCCGCGGCGCGGCTGACCGCGCACAGCCTCGTCTTCGAGGGCGGCTGGGACGATGTCCGGGCGCTCGATCGGATGGCGAGTCTCGCCCGCGTGGTGACGCTCGAGAACGAGTTCGTCGACTGGCGCGTGCTGCGGTCGCTCGAGGATCGCGGGCTCCGCGTGTGGCCCTCGCCAGACTGCGTGCGCGTGGTCCAGGACAAGCTGTTACAGAAGCGGGCGCTGGCGCGGGCCGAGCTGCCCGTGCCGCCGTTTCGCGAGGTGGCCGATCCTGAGGCGCTGCTTGCGGCCGGTGACGAGCTGGGCTGGCCACTGATGCTCAAAGCGCGCCGCGACGGCTACGACGGGCGCGGCAACGTCGTGGTCCGCTCGCCTGAACGCGCCGCCGACAGCTGCGCACAGCTCGGCTGGCCCGAACGTGAGCTGTTCGCCGAAGCGTTCCTGGACTTCGAGCGCGAGCTGGCGTGCCTGGTCGTGCGCGCGCTCGACGGCTCGATGGCCGAGTACCCGGTGGTCGAGACGCGCCAGGACCCACGCTTGCACATCTGTCGCGAAGTGCTGGCCCCGGCGAACGTGCCCGCCGGTGTGGCCACCCGGGCGGCAGCGATCGCCGCTGGCGCCGTCGAGGCGGTCGGCGGCGTGGGCGCCTTCGGCGTCGAGCTGTTTCTGCTCGGCGACGGACAGGTCTGGATCAACGAGCTGGCGCCGCGACCGCACAACTCGGCGCACTATTCCATCGAAGCCTGCTGGACCTCGCAGTTCGACAATCACGTGCGGGCTGTGCTGGGCATGCCGCTGGGCGATACCGCGCTGCGAACGCCAGCCGCCGCGATGGTGAACCTGCTTGGCTCGGGTGCGCCGCCTGTCGACGATGCCTTTGTCAGGGCGGCATTGGCGGAGCCGCACGCATACGTGCACCTGTACGGTAAGGCTGAGAACCGGCCCGGCCGCAAGATGGGCCACGTCACCGCGCTGGGCAACAGCCCAGACGAGGCGCTGGCTCGGGCCAGAATGGTCGCCGAGCGGATCCGCGTGTGAGCGAGCCGCTGGTGGGCATCGCCATGGGCAGCGCCTCCGATCTGCCGACGCTCGAGCCCGCCGCCGAAATGCTGGAACGGTTCGGGGTGGCGCACGAGCTGCGCGTGCTGTCGGCGCATCGCACACCCGAGGCGATGGCAAATTACGCGCGCTCGGCCGTTTCACGCGGACTCAGGGTGCTCATCGCTGGCGCCGGGGGCGCGGCCCACCTGCCGGGCATGCTGGCGGCCAATACGCCGCTGCCGGTGATCGGTGTCCCGGTCGCAACCACGACGCTGAACGGCCTGGACGCGCTGTTGTCGATCGTGCAGATGCCGCGCGGTGTACCGGTGGCCACGGTAGCCATCGGTGGTGGGGCAAACGCCGGCTTGCTGGCCGTGCAGATCCTGGCCGGCGGCGATCCAGCCCTGCTCCAGCGCGTGCTTGACTACAAGGCGGAGCTGGCCGAGACAGCCCGGCGGCAGGACGCCGAGCTCACACAGAGCCGCCCGTCGTAATCGCTCGAATGGCCAGACCGGCCATGAACAGCGTGGCCAGGCCGTAGGCGAGCGGTCGCGAAATCCGCTTGTCGGCGATGTACGAGACCACCAGCGGCAGCGTGACGATGACCGTCGCGCCGTACAGGTAGTGCAGGTTGTCGGCCGGGCGTCGGCCGCTGGCGAGCAGCACGATGCCTACCAGGGCCTGGACCACGCCGAGCGCAACGCCGATCACGACCGCACCTCGAAAGGCGGGGTCGAGCTCACGCTTGCGAAGACCCACAAACACGCCCCACACGCCGACGAGGAAGAAGTACAGCACGAGTGCGCGGGCGATCAGGGTGTGCAGCTCGACCACGACGCCGACTTACACGCGCTCAGCGTCTTGGATCGGTCGAGGCATCAGGCCATCTCAGAACAGCTCAGCCTGCTGCAGGTCTTCGGCTGGCACCAGCATCAGGTCGATGCGCGGCTCGTCGGGCTCTTCGTCGTCCTCGGGCTCGGCGTCGTCTTCGGCTTTGGGGCGGATGCGCGGCTCGTACGGGCCGGTCTCGTTGGGATAGAGCAGAGCGCCGCGCTCGTCGAGGCGCAGGCCCTTGCGCGCTGCCCAGCGCGGCCACTCGGGGCACACCAGCGCGTGGGCGCGGCGCCAGTCGATGAGCCGGCCGCCGAGGGCGTGCTCGCTGGAGGCGGTCAGCCCCACCGCGCCACACAACCGACAGCGCGCCGAAATCTCGGTAAACGGATACCGCAGGCGGCTCATTCGCTCTCCGGCTCCAACTCTAACCGGCGGTTCAGGCTGTTTGAAAGCCGCACGTGCTGTAAGGAGTACCCCTGCAACGAGTTTCGGATGCGGCGGGTTCTAATGCTTCTCTTACGTGGCCTCTTATGCGGATTTAACGGCCGGGCGGGCAGCCTGTCTGTCGCAACCGAGAAACAACTTATGCGCAGAGGGAGAGGACTGCTTCGATGGCGACGAGTCTGAAGCCGCTCGGCGATCGGGTGATCGTCAAGCCCAAGGCCAAGGAGGAGATGACCCGCAGCGGCATCGTGCTGCCGGATACGGCCAGCGAGAAGCCGCAGGAGGGCTCCGTGCTGGCGGTCGGCCCGGGCCGCGTGCTCGACAACGGGAAGCGCGTCGAGATGGAAGTCAAAAATGGCGACACGGTGCTGTTCGCCAAGTACGCCGGCACGGAGGTCAAGCTCGACGGGGAGGACTTCCTCGTCATTCGCGAGAGCGACCTGCTGGCCATTGTCACGAACGGGACGAAGTAGGAGGAAGTGAATGCCCGCTAAGGATCTGATCTTTGATGCTGAGGCGCGTCGACAACTGAAGGCTGGCATCGACCAGCTGGCCAACGCCGTCAAGGTCACCCTCGGACCGCGCGGCCGCAACGTGGCCATCGACAAGAAGTGGGGCGCGCCCACCGTCACCCACGACGGTGTGACCGTGGCCAAGGAGATCGAGCTCGACAACCACTTCCAGAACATGGGCGCCCAGATGCTCAAGCAGGCGGCGACCAAGACCAACGACGTGGCCGGCGACGGTACCACCACCTCGACGGTCATCGCGCAGTCGATCGTCACCGAAGGCCTGCGCAACCTGGCCGCCGGCGCCAACCCGATGCTGATGAAGCGCGGCATCGACGCCGCCACGCAGGCGGTGGTGGACGAGATCAAGCGGCAGTCCACGCCGCTGCAGGGCCACGACGACATCGAGCACATCGCCACCATCTCGGCCAACGACGCCGAGATCGGGCGGCTGCTGGCCGAAGCGATGGACAAGGTCGGCCGTGACGGCGTGATCACCGTCGAAGAGGGCAAAGGCCTCAAGCTCGAAGTCGAATACACCGAGGGCATGCAGTTCGACCGGGGCTACATCTCGGCCTACTTCATCACCGACTCGGGCCGCATGGAAGCTGCGCTCGACGAGCCCTACATCCTGATCACCGACAAGAAGATCAGCGCCATCACCGACATCGTGCCGGTGCTCGAGAAGCTGGTCCAGACCGGCCGCAAGGAGCTGGTCATCATCGCCGAGGACGTGGACGGAGAGGCGCTGGCGACGCTGGTCGTGAACAAGCTGCGCGGCATCCTGAACGTGCTCGCGGTCAAGGCCCCGGGCTTTGGCGACCGCCGCAAGGAGATGCTGCGCGACATCGCCGTCCTCACCGGTGGCCAGGTCATCAGCGAGGAGGTCGGCAAGAAGCTGGACGCGACCACCCTGTCGGACCTGGGCCAGGCGCGACGCGTCGTGTCGACCAAGGACGACACGACCATCGTCGAGGGTCGCGGCAAGTCGGAGGACATCCAGGGACGGATCAAGCAGATCAAGATCCAGATCGAGGAGACGACCAGCGACTACGACCGCGAGAAGCTCCAGGAGCGCCTGGCCAAGCTGAGCGGCGGCGTAGCGGTCATCAAGGTCGGCGCGGCCACCGAGGTCGAGCTGAAAGAGAAGAAGGCCCGCGTCGAGGACGCGCTGCACGCCACGCGTGCCGCCGTCGAGGAGGGCGTCATCCCTGGCGGTGGCGTGACGCTGCTGCGCGCGGCGAAGGCGGTCGACGGCTTGAGCTTCGAACACGACCAGAAGCTCGGGGCTGACATCCTGAAGCGGGCGCTCGAGGAGCCGCTTCGGCAACTGGTCCGTAACGCCGGCCTCGAGGGCAGCGTGGTCGTCGAGCGGCTGAGCCACGAGACGCGACCCGAGTGGGGCTTCGACGTGATGAAGGAAGACTACGTGGACCTCGTTGCGGCGGGCATCATCGACCCGGCCAAGGTCACGCGCAGCGCCCTGGAGAATGCCGCCAGCGTGGCGGGCATGATCCTGACCACCGAAGCGCTGGTCACCGAGCTACCCGAGAAGAAGTCAGCCACGCCGGCGGGCGCCGGCGGCGCGCCTGACATGTACGACTAGGGTCGGGTAGTCGCCGAGAAAA
>CBJLVJ010000098.1:0-8183 GCA_966426465.1 uncultured bacterium
TGGCCGCGGTCTGCCCGCCGAGCGCGTCGTACGCGCGCACACTGACGTAATAGGTCTGGCCGTCGGCCAGGCTCAGACCGGAGCGGACAACGGAGGTCGACGCGCCGGCGTCGGGCCAGGCCAGCACGTCCGCCGATCCGCGGCTCGCGCCGATGGCGTACTGGTAGCCCGAGGCGCCCGTCACCGTCGTCCAGCTCGCGGCCAGCGGCTCACTGGTCGACTGACTGGCCGCCGTGCTCACGCTGCTCGGCGGCTGCAGGATGCGCACGCCGCTGGACGTCGCCGCCGTGGACGACGTGCTGGCGGCGTAGACCACCCGCACCGAAGCGTAGTAGGTGCTACCCGGCGCCAGTACCAGGCTCGGCGATGTGACGCTCGTCGCGCCGGTTGCCGTCCAGCCGACCACCTCGGCGCTGCCAGCGGTCGTACCGAAGGCGTACTGGTAGCCGGCCGCCGCGTGCACGCCTGCCCAATTGGCCGACAGCTGCGACGTCGCCGCCTGCCAGCTGAGCTCGCGCCCCGAACCGTCGTACACGTAGCTGGTGGCAGCCAGCACGCGTACGCCAGATGACGCGGTCGCCGCCGATCGGTGGCCGCTGGCGTCGTACGCCCGCACCGAGAAGTAGTAAGTGAGCGCGTTGCTCAGACTGAGCCCGCTCCGAGTGACGTGCAGCGCGTTTCCCGCGTCCGTCCAGCCAACGACGTTCGCCGCGCCGGGCGTGGTGCTCGAGATGGCGTACTCGTAGCCGAGTGCGCCAGGCACCGCCGACCACGACGCCGAAAGCTGCGCGAGCGACGCGGCCGTGCCGCCGTCGTCGACAGCCGCCGGAGCGCCGATCGCAGGCACCATCACCTGAACGCCATTCGAGCTGGCCCCCGCGTAGCGCACGCCCGCGTTGTCGTACGCGCGTACGGAGACGTAATAGGTCACGTTCGTGCTGAGGCTCAGGCCGGTCTGGGTCATCGCCAGCGCCGACCCGTTGTCGGTCCAGCCGACGACGTCGCCGCGGCCGGCCGCCGTGCCGATCGCGTACTCATAGCCAACCGCCCCACTCACCGCCGTCCAGTGCGCCGAGAGCTGGTTGGTTTCGGTCTGGGTGGCGATGTCTGCTCCGAGGCCGTCGTCCACGCGGCCAGGCGCCACGAGCAGACTGGCGCCGACTGCCGCCGCGGCATCGACACGTCCATAGGTCCAGTCCGTGCCAGTCCCGGCGATCGACTGGGCGGTGGACGTCAGACGGCTCGCCACCGCCTCGCTGCTCGTGCCGTACTGGGTCGCCCACACCAGCGCCGCGACGCCGGCCACTTGCGGCGTGGCCATGGAAGTGCCGCTCAGCGGACCGTAGCCGCTGGCGCTGCTCAGATTGCCGCTGGTGAGCATCGTCGAGTAGACGTGATCGCCGGGCGCAGCAAGCTGCACGTGCGGGCCGTAGTTGGAAAAGCGCGCCCGAGCCTCAGTGTGGCCCGGGGCCGACGGTCCGCCGATGGTGCTCGCCCCAACGCCGATCACGTGGTTGCAGTTGGCCGGCGCGATCGCGCCGCTCTGAGCGCTATTGCCAGCGGCCGCGACGAGCACCACGCCAGCCGACCAGGCGTCGTCGATGACTGCCTGCTCCGACGGGTCGCACGCGCCGGCGGCGCCGAAGCTCATATTGATGACCTTCGCCCCTTGCTGCACCGCCCACTGGATCCCGGCGATCTCGTCGCTCAGATAGCCGCTGCCAGTATCGTCGAGGATCTTGCCGTCCAGGATGGTGGCCCGCGGCGCGACGCCCGCCAGGCCGTGGCCGTTGTTCTCGTTCGCGGCGATGATGCCGGCCACGTGGGTTCCGTGGCCGAATGCATCGCTGGCGCCGGCGGGCGAGCCGGTGAAGTCGCGCGCGCCAACCACCTTGCCGGCCAGGTCCTCGTGCGAGGCGAGCACGCCGCTGTCGAGCACCGCCACCTTGATGCCATCGCCGTGCGTCACGTTCCAGGCGGCTGGTGCGCCAATCGCGTCCAGGCTCCAGCCCATGGTGTAGCCGCCACCGGTCGCGGTGCCGTACAGCGGGTCGGTTGGTGATTCGGTCGCGCTGGCGCGTCGATCGACGCTGACCGAGGCGACACCCGCCTGCTGGCGATAGCTGGACAGCGCCGAGTCGCGATGAGCTGGATCGACGCGGACGACCTGTACGCGATCGTGCGCTGAGCTCGCCACAGGCGTGGCGCCCGCGGCAACGTGCGCGTTGGTCCTGGCCGCCTGGTCGGCAGCCCGGGCGAAGGTGACCACCAGGCGATCGGGGGCTGCCTCGCCGGCTGTCGAGACATGCACCAACGCCGACGGTGTGGCGGCCGCGGACTGGGAAGGCTGGGTGACGAGCGCGTGGACGACGGGGTGGCTGCGTTCGTCAGGCTCTGCCTGAACGGCCACCGAAGGCGCCGCCAGGCTGAGCGCGACCGCCAGCCAGCCAATGACTGCAATGCGGGACATACGCGGGCGGTTATGAGCGGCGGGTTCGTGTACGGACAATACGGCGGGATCGGCCGCCGCCGAACAGCTACGTCACAACCGTCGCCAGGGCCGCGTCGCGGGCTAGCGTCGACACCCCTCTCGACGCTCAGCCTCGGTGCGGGCGAGCCCGCCGGGTATGCTGCAGGGGTGCCACGTCCAACGGTCGTCGTGGTCGGTGGCGGCTTTGGTGGGCTGTATGCCACTCGGGCGCTCGCGCACCATCCACTGCGCGTGGTCCTGGTCGACCGCGTGAACTACCACCTGTTCCAGCCGCTGCTGTATCAGGTCGCCACCGCCGCGCTTTCGCCCGGGGATATCGCCGAGCCACTGCGGGCTATCGTGCGCAAATACCCCAATTTGGACGTGTTGCTCGGCGAGGTGACCGGCATCGACACCGAGGCTCGCCATGTGACGCTTGCCGATGGGGACGAGCTGGCCTACGACTACCTCGTGCTGGCGCCGGGCGGCCGTCATTCCTACTTTGGTCACCCCGAGTGGGAGCCCGCGGCGCCAGGGCTGAAAACACTGGAGGATGCGCTCGAGATCCGGCGACGCATCCTGCTGGCATTCGAGCTGGCCGAACGTGAAACCGATGCCGACCGACGCAAGGCTCTACTGACGTTTGTCATCGTCGGCGGCGGACCGACGGGTGTCGAGCTGGCCGGCGCCATCGCCGAGATTGCCCGCCACACCGTCAGCCGCGACTTTCGCCGCTTCGATCCACGCCAGGCACGCGTGATCCTGCTCGAACGCGCTGACCGGATACTGGAGCAGTACCCGCCGGATCTGTCGCGCAGCGCTGAGCGAGCGCTCGCGCGGCTCGGCGTCGAGGTCCAGACGGGCAAAGGCGCGACCGAAGTCACCCACGAGTACGTCCGAAGCGGCGACGAGGTCATTCCCACACACACGGCGTTGTGGGCCGCTGGCGTCCAGTCCTCGCCCCTCGGCCGACAGCTCGGCGTGCCCGTGGACCGCAGCGGGCGCGTGCCCGTTCAGCCCGACCTGAGCATTCCTGGCCATCCTGAGGTGCTGGTCATCGGCGATCTCGCGGCGCTGCGCGCATCCAACGGTAAAATGCTTCCAGGTATCGCGCCGGTGGCCATCCAGCAGGGCAACGCGGCCGCCGACAACATCTGGCGCTCGGTCCAGGGGCGGCCGCGCCGTCCGTTCCGCTACTTCGATCGCGGAACGATGGCGACCATCGGACGCGCCGCCGCGGTCGCGGAAATTCGCGCGCTCCACCTGTCGGGCCTGCCTGCCTGGATAGCCTGGCTGGTGGTGCATATCTTTTTCCTGATCGGCTTCGAAAATCGACTGCTGGTCTTGGTTCAATGGGCGTGGTCGTACGTGAGCTATGAACGTGGTGCACGTTTGATCACCGGCCCCTGGCGCCCTGACTAATGCTGACCGAGGTTCCACAGGTCGACCCGCGGACGCTTGCCGCGCATGTCCAGGCGCGGTCGGGTATGCCGCTGCATAGCCAGCTGGAGATAAGCCTGCGGCGGCTGATCGAGTCGGGGCAGATCACGGCTGGGGCCGTTTTGCCGGGTGAGCTGGAGCTCGCCGCGCAACTGGGCGTCAGCCGACACACGGTCCGCCACGCGCTCGGCGTGCTGACCAACGAAGGCTTGCTGCGGCGCGAGCGCGGGCGCGGCACGACGGTTGTCTCGGCCAATCCGACGCATGTGATCGAGCGCAGCCTGAGTACGTTCTACGCCTTCGCGTGGGAGCTGCGCGCGCGGGGCGCCAAACAGCGCTCGTACGTCCTCGAGCGGAAAGTGTTACCCGCCGATGCCGCACTGGCTGAGCGCTTGTGCGTGCCGCCCGAGACGGAGATCGAGCAGATCGTACGGCTGCGCACCGCCGACGACGAGCCGCTCGTGTTCGAGACGACGCATCTCCCGCGCGAGCTGATGAGCAGCATCGACACGTCCGTGCTGGAACGCGAGTCGATCTACGACGAGATCGAGCGGATCCATGGCATACGCATCACGCGCGCCCGCGAAAGCATCCGCCCGATCGTCCTGAGCCGGCCGGTGGCGCGCCTGCTGCGGTCCAGACCCGGCACTCCAGCGTTTTCCGTCGAGCGCACCACGTGGACCGACCAGGGCCCGATTGAGTGGCAGGAGAGCGTGGTCCGCGGGGATCGTTACCTGTACTCGGTGGATCTCCCCCGTCCGGGCTAGCCAGCTCGCACCAACTCGTACCATCTCGTAGCGTGCCGGACCACGTCGAGCTGTGGAGCACGATGTTGCGCGTTCGGCGGCTCGAGGAGGCCGTCTTGCGCCTGGCGGAGGACCCATCGCAACCGATTCGCGGGCACGTGCACGTCTATGTGGGCCAGGAGGCGGCAGGTACCGGCGCCTGCGCCGCACTTGGCGCCCAGGACTACCTGTTCACGACGCATCGCAATCATGGCCACGTGCTGGCGCGGGGTGGTCACCCTGGCCAAATTCTGGCCGAGCTGCTCGGCCGCGTCGACGGTTACAGCCAGGGACGCGCGGGCGGGTTCCACGTCGCAGCGCCCCACCTCGGCATCTTGCACACCTCCGCGATCGTAGGCGGAAACCTGCCGCTCGCCGCGGGAGCCGCCTTTGGCGCGATGCGCCTGGGCTCTTCGGCGGTCGCGCTCGCGTTCTTCGGTGATGGCGCCATGGAAGAGGGCGTGTTCTCGGAGACACTCAACATCGCCCAACTCTGGCGCTTGCCAGTGGTGTTTTTCATGGAGAACAACAGCATCTCCCCACTCGAGCGCAGCGGTCGCGGGTCGCCAACCTCCGAGCACAGCGCCGGCGCGCTATCCGATGTGCCGCGGGCGTACGGCCTGGCGACCGAAGTGGTTGACGGCACTGATGTCGAGCAGGTCTACGAGGTCGCGACCCGAGCAGTCGCCCGAGCCCGCGACGGTCGCGGGCCGTGCTTCATCGAGTCACGCACGTCGCGCTGGCCGGGCAGCTACGGATCCGCGCCGACCCTTTCAGTAAGCGGTGCGACCAGCCTGGATTGGCTCTGGGCCCCAGAGACCGCGCCAGAGCCGGTCAGACACTGGGTGTTACAGAGCGATCCGCTGATGCTGTTCGGGCGGCGGCTGCTGGACGCTGGAGTGGCGAGCCGCGACAGACTGCTGGAGGTCGACCGGGCGGTCCTGCTGGAGATGCGCGCGGCGGTCGACTTCGCCCTGGCCAGCCCGGAGCCGCAGCCAGAACAGGCGACCCAGTATGTGCTCGCTCCACCGCGGGCCTGAACGCTTATGCCGCGCGAGCTGCTGTACACCGAGGCGCTGGCGGAGGCACTCGGGGAAATCCTGGAAGCGGAGCCGCGCGTGACGTTGTTCGGGGCGAATTTCGTCGGTGCAGGGAGCGGCCGGGCGCTCATGGCGGGCATCCAGCGACGCTTTGCCCAGCGCATCGTATGGCCGCCGATCGCCGAGCTCGCGTACTGCGGCATCGCGATCGGCGCAGCCATGGTCGGCATGCGCCCGATCGTCGACCTGTCGACGGCGACATTCTCGTACGAGGCGATCCCACAGATCGTGAACGAAGCAGCGATTGCGTATGCCAACTCAGCCGGCCAGACGCGGGCGCCGGTGGTGTTCTACATGCTGTATGGGCTGCGCGGCGGCGGGGCTGCGCAGCACTCGGGCAGTCCTCAGGCGTGGTACTGGAACACGCCCGGGCTTCAGGTCGCCATGCCGGCCAGCCCGGCCGACGTCAAAGGCTTGATGCGATGGGCCGCCCTGAAGAGCCAATCGCCGACCGTGTTGATGAGCCACCAGCGCTTGTTCGGCACGCGCGGGCCAGTGCCGGACGATTCATCCGAGATCTCATTCGGCCAGGCCGAGGTCAAGCGTCACGGACGCGACCTGACCATCGTGGCTTGCGGCGTGCAGGTGCCGCGCGCGCTCGAAGCCGCGCAGCGCCTCGCCGACATGGATGGCCTGGAGTGCGAGGTGGTCGATCCGCGCACGCTCCAGCCACTGGACCTTGGGACAATCCTGGCTTCGGTGCGCAAGACGGGGCGCGTGGTGGTAACCGACGAGAGCCACCAGATGTGCGGGGTCGCCGCTGGCCTGGCGGCGCTCATCGCCGAACAGGCATTCGACTGCCTCAGGGCGCCGGTGACATGCGTGAGCACGCTCCACGTGCCTGTGCCGTATGCGCGCACGCTCGAGGAGGCCATCTCGCCCTCGTCCGAGCGGATCGTTGCCGCCGCCCGGGCGACCCTCTCGGCTAGACGTAGACCTGTTTGATGAAGCCGCTGTCCTCGAGCTCCTTGACCACGCTTGCGTCGATGAGCTGATCGACGTTCAGCTCTCTGGCCTTCGGATTCTGCGTGGCCACCTCGTCGATGATCTTGAGCATGCCCTCGCGGCTCGGGTAGGGCGCCTGCGGCCAGAGTGGACCGTACGCGTCGTACCCGTCGTCGATGAATTGCGGGTCATCGGTTTGCAGGTACTTGCCGATGACGGCCTTGGTGAACGCGGCGTCTTTCTTCCAGCGCGCCATTGCCTCCACGCTGGCTTTGACCACGCTGGTGACGGTCGGGCGATTGGCCTGCAGGTACGCGCGCGGCACGCCAATGCCCACGTTCTGCTCGGGCACGTTGAGCGTGGCCGTGTCCAGCAGCAGGTGCGCGCCGGCTTGCCTGGCCAGCACATCGTTGGGCGGTGAGACCGCGATGGCCTGGACCTGTCCCTGCTGCAACAGTCCCACCTGTCCCGCGACGTCGTTGGCGTTCACGAACTTGACGTCATCGGCGCCCCACTTCTGGTGTTCGATGACGATCTGCCAGGCGAAATAATCGGCCTGACCCACGCGTGTGACGGCGACAGTCTTGCCTCTCACGTCATCGATCGTCTTGAAGTCGCCGTTGGCCATGATGCGGAAGACCGCCTGGTTGAGAAACCCGGCGACCATGACGATGTCCTGGCCGGCCGCCTGCGCGCCGACAATCGCCGAGCCGGCAACGCTGGCTGAATCCAGGTCTCTGGCGACGAGTGCCGCGATAGCTGTGGTGCTGCCGTTCAGGTACGTCAGGTCGAAGCCGACGCCATACGTGTCGAAATAGCCCGCGTCCCTGGCGAGCGGCCAGATCATCTGGTTCGCCGTCTTGGCGACCCATGCCGCGCGCACGGCCACCGCACTGGCGGTCGGTCTGGCGACCAGGGTTGGCGCGCTCGTCGGCGCGGGCGTGGGCGCGCTTGCAGGCGCTGGCGGAGCCGTCGGTGATGCACACGCCGTCGCGAGCGCGGCGCACCCGACCACGACAGCCGCGCGCAGGAACCTGCGGCGTGATGATCCTGGCACGTCCAACCCTCCCGCCCTGTCTGGTGTCCATGCTATGCCTTTCTGGCCCGGCGGGCGGTGCGCGCCGCAGAATATGGCGCCTGGCTGCGGAGGAACCATGCTGCGCTCCTTTGTATTGATCGTTGTTGCCGTGTGGCTGTGCCTGGCCAGCGCGGCCTTCGCGGACGACGAGTCCGATGCGCAGAGCGCACCACCGCCCGACCAGGCGCAGAGCGCACCAGCGCCCGATGACCAGGCGCAGACAGCACCTGCGCCCGAAGACCAGGCGCCGAGCGGCCCTGTCCTGCAGCCTGCCGATAACGCCCCGCCTCTGTGCGACCCGAGCTACGCCGGTTTCCGCTACGTCGAAGTTCGCGGCAGCGGCTTCGACGCCTGGGCGACCCAGC
>CBJLVJ010000099.1:0-8138 GCA_966426465.1 uncultured bacterium
CGCTTGGCGCTGGACCCAAGTAGCTGGAGCGGCGGCGTCGCTCAGGCACGTCTCCCACAGCCTTCTCAGGGCATTCCAATGTCGATGACCGACTCTCTGATCAAGCGCGCCTATCTCTAATTGCCCTTCGATCATAAGGAGGTCTCACGAAGACCCATGTCTCACTCCTTTTTCTCTCTCCGTCGCGGGTTGGCGGCCGGCGGCGCGGTCCTGCTCCTGGCTGGCTCCGCGGTCGGTGTCGCTGTCGCTCAATCGGCACCTGGTGACACATCCGCTCAAACGGCCCCGGCTCCTACCAACAATCAGGCGTACCTGCACGCACTCGCCGCGCGATTGGGCATCGACCCCACCGCACTCCAGACCGCCATGAATCAGGCGCGCAGCGATGTCGGCCAACCGACCAGTGGAAATGGAACGGCGCTGGGCGGACCCGCGGCGCGGAACGGTCAAGGCGGGCCAGGCGGGCCAGGTGGAGGACCGGCGGGCGTGGGCCAGAACCTGGGCGCGGCCGCGCAGGCGATTGGAATTCCGGTCACCCAGCTCCAGCAGGAGCTACCCGGTTCCTCGCTCACACAGGTCGCCCAGGCACACGGTATAGACCCGGCCGTCGTCGCGACCGCACTCAAGACCGCGGCTGACCAGCGTGTCGACCAGCAGATGACTCAGGTACAACCCGCGGCGACAGCCAGCGCTACCTCCAGCGACGGTTCAGGCAACCCGACCGCCTCGGCAACGCCGGGCCCGGGCCAGGTGATCCCATTCACCCGGGGCCAACCGAGCCCAACCCAGGTGGTCGGCCAGATCCCACCCAGCTACGTTCAGGGACAGGGCACGATTGTTACGGGAACGGCGGCGGACACCGCCACGGCGGCCGCGGTTGCCGCCTATCCTGGCGGCACGGTCGACCGCGTTGTGCTTCTGAGCAGCGGTGACTACGAGGTCCACATGATCGCGGTCAATTGGCCGCACCACATCTTTGTCAACAAGGACTTCACGGTCATCGGTGCCGAGTAGCTTGGACGCCAGCTTCGACCGACCGGCTCTGGCCCGCCTTGGGGCTGGAGCCGGTTCGCGGTGACCACGCTGAACGGGTCTCCGACGGTAGTCATGCGCATCGAGCGGACCGTATAGCGCAGCAGACTTCTGGCGCACCAGCAGCACAGCGCGGATTTGGCGTGTGTGACCCAAGCGTGGCTGACGGACCTGGCTAGATTCGCCCTGTGGCGCGCTGCTTCAATACCGACTGCCAACCTCAGTGATATACAGCGTCGCGGTCGCGACCTCTGCGCCGGTGCCCGTAGGCGTGCTCAGGTAGGCGTGCATGGTGTATTCGCCCGGTGCAGAGGTGTCGCACTCAATGACTGTAGCGCCGTCGGCGGCGAGCTCGCGCCGGTCCACGAGCCGATCGATCGCGAACAGGTATGGTCCCCCAGTGGACAGCACGATCATCTGCGTCGCGCCGGATTGCTCCTCATAGACGTTCGAGCTGAAGCGGCCATTCAAAATAGCTATCCTCAGCACCTGGTCGTTTTGCTGCGGCGCGGCCACGGGCGTGTCGTTTAGCACCGGCACGTCCCCGCTGCTGATTGGAATGCCAAATTTCGTGCAAGCGCTGAGCGCCAACATCAGCGATACGCACAATGCGATACGCGGCCACACGTTTCATGGTTGCTCCAGTTCGCCCGAACCGCGGTTGGATCCGCGCCTTACCCACCTGAACGCCGACTTGAGGCAAAACACAAGCCGACCAGTACTGCCGCAGGCCGATGGCAGAACAACCTCGAAGATGGCACTCCCGCCGCACTCGGCACAGCGGTGTTTGCCGATGTCGAGGATGCGTTCGGTATCACGCACCGCGGTGGAGGTTGCGTCGCGCTTGGCGGCCGGAGCCTTGAACAGGAAAAAGTGAATGCGTCGGAAGCGGGAGCACAGATGCATGAATACAGGACTACTCATCATTCGTCTCATTGCTGGACTCGTGATCGCCGCGAATGGTGAAAAGAAGTTGTCCAGTTCGAGCAGCCGCGAGGAGTCCGCGGCCGAGTTCGACAGTTTGGGTTACCGGCCAGGTAAGTTATTCGCGCTCCTGGTAGGTCTGACCGAAGCTCTTGGGGGCCTCGGCCTAGCCGTCGGCCTGCTTACCCCGCTGGCTACCACCGGACTCGTGGCCGCGATGTCCGGAGCGACACTCTCGCATCTGAGGAATGGTCTCTGGCAGCGCAAACGAGGCTACGAGTACACGCTCGTTCTGGGCGGCGTGGCGGCGGGACTGGCCTTTACCGGACCAGGCAACTACAGCCTGGACTACCGCCTTGGACTCGGAGGTACAGGCGTCCGGTGGGGTGAGCCCGCACTCGCGCTAGCGCTTATCGCGAGCGTTCCCATTGAGATCTACCGGCGGCGGCTGACGCCCGCCGACGAGACGGTGGGTAGCTTCAGCTCCCCGCGGATTGACTCAGTGTCTGAACGACAGTCGGGTTCCTTTCCACCTGATGCAGGGGTTCAGCCTGAGGCGGGTCGGCGGCCGGTCGCATTCAGCACGAGTGGCGATGCTCCCGCGCGCACCCGCGAATGACAGCTCCGCAACGCGGCAAGCTGCCGACCGAACGTTGCTGCCAGGTCTTGGGCTGGACCGACGCCGCATCTGATGCGCCGAGCAGCTGAGCGGCGATGGCTACAAGCGGTACCAGAGCGTGGGCCTTACCCCCGACAAGTCTGCTGTCGGCGCCGATGCCCGTGATCGTCAAGGTGAGAACCTACTAGATCGCGGCCCTGTGCATCGAGCGGAGCGATTCGTCTCGATCGCATCGCGCCGACCACCGGCGCGACCCGTTATGGCGTCCCACCAACCCGATGATGTAAGCCACCCGTTCTCCTGGGCACAGTCAAGCTACGGCCCGGGTGTGGTCCACCTGGTGTTCCATGCTCTTGCCTGGATACATGAGCTCCCACAGCGCGGCGTCAGCGTAACTGTCGATGATGGCGCCTGAACGCCAGTGCTCGATGCGCAGCTCGCCAGCGAAGCGCAAATAGGCTCCGTCGAATCGGGCCAGCCTGGCGGCCACTTTCTCAGGGCCGTGGAGTTGATCGACGAACCTGTTCGCGGCGAGGTCGCGATACCTGGTAAAGCTGACGATGTAGCTCTCGTCGCCATCGGTGTACGTGTAGCGAGTGACGTTCGCCACCGGCTTTCGGGTGGCGACGTCCGTATAGGTCCCAAGCTCTTCGAAAACGACCCTGCTCGCATCGTCGGCGATGATCTCCGCCCCCGATGCCAACATGAAGATCGGGATTTCGCTGTGGCCGTATCTCGCTTCAGCGGTGATGTGCGAGGCGATGGTGGTGTACGGGCCAGCCTGGCCGCGCGCCCAGTACCAATGATTGATGAGCGAAGTCATTGGGGCGTTGCCCCAGTTGTGGTCGTGATAGCCATCCCCTGATGCGGTATGTGTCGAGCCTCCCACGCTGTAGGTCGCCTGCACCTTGCCCTTTGGTACAGCGGGCAGCCAGGCGAACTCATGCTCGTCATGTGGACCGAAGTAGATGTGGCCAGTGCGCGGGCGCCAGGAGGGGACCTCGCCGCTAAGGTTGACGTTGACAGTGACGTCCTCGATCTGCGCTGTGATCGTGTAGCTGTGTAAATCGCCGCTGAAGGAGTTCCTTCCAATGTGTACGTCACACCGATCCCGCGAAGCAGCGAATTCCTCCGGCTTCCATTTTCCCAGCTTGTTGTATCGGGTGCCGTCCGGTAGATCGAGATCGATGCGAATCATCGGCGCGAGCGGGCGGTCGACGTCCGTGAAGCTCTTGGTGTAGAAGACCACCACCAGCTTTGCTCCGTCGTCGAGGTTCGCGTCGAAGTACCACCACTCCCATGTTCCAGGACCGCCGTCAGTGCGCGCCCCGTCCTCCCATGGCAACACCGCATCCGGTTTGATACCGATTCGCTTGTAATCCTCCGGCGTCGATCCGAGCCGCGCCAGGTCTGGCGAAGTTGTCGCAGTCATGAGCATTCTCCCGCATTCAGCCACCAGGATGGCGAGCTTGGCTTGGCTATCGCCGAGGTGTCACTCCTATTGTGGAGTTGGAATCAGCTCAGGTCATCCGCCTGACGGCCGATCAGGGCTGGTCCTTTCGCCGAGTTACAGTGGTCTGGCCGGGCGCACGCCGCGCGAATCGGACTTCCGAGTCCCTGGACCCGGTCATTGACACGCGCGCCACTGCGAAGCGTGAGCTTCAGCGCAGCTACGTTGCGGGAACTACCTCTCGGTCGAGGGCGCCGAGTGTCAACAGGGCCTTGCGCTGCGCTGCGGTCACACCAGTCACGCCAGTGATGTCCATGCGTTCGTAGCAACGATCGCTCCTGAGACTATGCAGCCATTTGCCAGTGATCGCGTCCCATAGCCGCACTGTCCCGTCTAGCCCGCCGCTGGCCAGCAGGCGCCCGTCCGAGCTGAGTGTCACCCCCCAGACCGCGCTGGTGTGACCGTGGAGCGTAGCCAGTCCCCGTCCGCTCGGCACCTCCCACAGTCGCACCGTCCCGTCCAGGCCGCCGCTGGCCAACAGCTGCCCATCGGCGGACCGCGCGCCACCCAAGACCGCGCCTGTGTGGCCCAGCACTGTGGCCAGCAGCCCGCCACTACTACGTGGCACCGAGTTTCCAGAGTCTGCCTTTCGCCCAGCGAACGGCGCTTCCCACAGCCGCACCGTCCCATCCAGCCCGCCGCTGGCCAGCAGGCGCCCATCCGGACTCAATGCCACGCCCCACACCGGGCCGGTATGGCCCTGCAACGTCGCCAGCAGCAGTCCGTTCGATGCCTCCCACAGCCGCACCGTCGCATCCTGGCTGCTGCTGGCCAGCAGCAGCCCATCCGGACTCAGTGCCAGGCTATAGACCGGGCCGGTGTGCGCCTGGAACGTGGTGAGTAGCCGTCCGTTCGACGCCTCCCACAGCCGCACCACCCCATCCGCGCTACCGCTGGCAACCAACCGCCCGTCCGCCGAAAGTGTCACGCTCCAGACCCCGCCGGTGTGGCCCTCTAACGCGGCGACAAGCCGTCCGCCACTCGGCGGCTCCCACAGCCGCACCACGCCATCCGCGCTTCCGCTGGCCAGCAACCGCCCGTCCGCCGAGAGTGCCACGCGCCGGATGCCGCTGGTGTGTCCTCGCAACGCGGCCAGCAGCCGCGCACCGCTCGGGGGCACACCTGGAGAGTCTGGCCCTCGGCCCGCGAACGACTCACGGCCCTCATGCCCGGCGAATCGCGCCTCCCACAGTTGCACCGTTCCGCCCAGGTCGCCGCTGGCCAGCAACTGCCCATCGGCCGAGAGCGCGACATCAAGGATCCCACTGTTATGTCCTTGCAATGTGGCCAGCAGCCGCCCACTCAGCGCCTCCCAGAGCCGCACCGTCCCATCTTCGCTACTGCTGGCCAGCAGCCGCCCATCGGGGCTCAATGCCACACTATAAACCTGGCCTGTGTGACCCTGCCCCGTGGCCAGCAGCGCTCCGGTAGTGGCCTCCCATAGCTGCACTGTCCCCTGCTGGCTGCCACTGGCCAGCAGCCGCCCATCCGCGCTCAGCGCAAGGCCATAGACTGGGCTGGTGGGGCCGCGCAACGTGGCCAACTGCCGTCCGGTCCTCGCCTGCCACAGCCGTACCGTCCCATCCGAGCTGCCGCTGGCTAGCAGCCGCCCGTCCGCGCTCAACGCGACTCCCCAAACGCCGCCGGTGTGACCCTGTAACGTGGCGAGCAGCCCCCACTGACTTCGAGTCGCAGACGAGGCGCGCCCTGAACCTGCCGTCCGTTGCGCAGATGGCTCGTCACCTTCACCGTCGGCGAGCGAGGCTTCCCACAGGCGAACCATGCCATCCTGGCTGCCGACCGCCAGGAGCCGTCCCTGCGCGCTCAGCGCGACTCCCCATACGCCGCCAGTGTGACCCTTTAGCGTGGCGAGCAGCGCCCAACCCCCTGGAGATGCATCCGGAAGGCGTCCTGAATCACCCGTTCGCCCTGCCGATGGCTCGGCAGCTTCACTCTCGGCCAGCGGAGCCATCCACAGCTGCACCGTTTCATCCTCACCGCCGCTGGCCAGTAGCCGCCCATCAGGGCTCAGTGCCACACCCCAGACCCCGCCAGTATGGCCCTGCAAGGTGGCCAGCAGGCGCGCGCTACTCACCTCCCATAGCCGCACCACCCCATCCTCGCCGGCGGTGGCCACCAGCTGGCCGTCCGCACTCAGCGCCACACCGTGCACCGGGCCGGCATGCCCCTGTACGGCTAGCAATGGCGTGCGGTCCGCCAGGCGCCACAGCCACACCTCCCCTGTCGCCGTCCCGGTCAGCAGCGACGCGCCATCTCCGCTCAACGCCACGCAGATGGGGAAATTAAAAGCGTCGGCCAGCACAGCTTCAGAGAGGTGGGCGCCCGCCAGACTGGCGTCCTGCGCCCCGACGCCCGCCAGGTGAGCCTGTCGCAGCACCAGGTGCCCAAGGTCCAGGTTGCGCAGGTCGCCACGCCTGAGCCGCAGCAGATTGACCACATTGCCTGGCCCGTAGCCCTGCTCCGCTTCTGGCCGGTTGCGCCAACCGTCGAGAAGGGCCAGTAGTCTGCGCTCGGATCCATCATCCCCGTGTTGCGCCGTCAGTCGGTGGAGCACAGGCTCGCCGATTAGCCGCTCCTGCGTCTGTCGCACGTAGTCCTTGGCCTGCGCCTTGATGAGAAACTGCTCCACCAACTGCAGCGGCTGCCCACGCGCAATCTCGTCGCCCACTTCCTCCACCAGACGGTCCGTCACGTACTCCAACACCACCGACTGCAGCGTGAACGCCGTCCTGCCGCGGGTCGCGGGCCGCTCCACAAGTGAACGCCGACGCAACGCCTCAACTGCCCCCAGGACCGCTGCCTCTCGGACGCGCGGACCCATGTCGGCGATCAGCTCGGCGAGGCTCACCGGCTCGCGTTCTACGGCGAGCACGCGCAGCAGCCGCTGCTCGAGCGCAGAGCTGCGTTCGATCTGCTCCGAAAGCAGACGTCGCATGCCACCGAGCATCGCACTGGAGCCGGTCTGGTCCAGGAAGGCACCGATGTCACCGTCGAACACTTGACGAATGCTTTCGCCGACCACCTTCAGGGCCAGGCCATTTCCTCCGAAATGGCCAATCAGCTTGGCCCATTCTTCATCGGTGCCCGAGAGCTGCTTGTCGGTCAGCAACACTTGACCTTCGGCAACGCCCAGACCCCCAAGTTGGAACCTGCGTGCGCCGCCACCGGCCAGTTCGGCCAGTTCTGGCGGCGCCTCGCGGCTGGTCAGCACCAGGCAGCTCTGGTGCCTCGTCTCGCCTATCGCCCGCAGCAGCACCCCGTAGCCAGCAAAGCCGTCTCGATAGAATGCTTCCTGCTGACCTGGCTGAAGGACGGTTTCGAAGTTGTCGAGCACCAGCAGGCTTGCCTGGTCTCGCAGGAGTTGGAGCAACATGGTGACTCGCGCAGATTCGCTGCTCGGTGGCGCCAGGTGGTGGCCAGACAGGAACCCGATCGCACCGGCCAACCACTCGCGGGCAGGCAGCGCGTCACGCAAGCTCCGCCAGTACACTCGCTGAAAACTCGGTACTGCGTCCTGGGCTAACCGTGAGGCGAGGGCCGTTTTGCCGATCCCGCCCATGCCGAGCACTGCCGCCAGCCGACAATGCTCCTTCAGCACCCATTCACGCAAGGTCGCCAACTCCTCGGCACGGCCCACAAAGCCGACGACATCCGGCGCTTCACCCCAGTCTTGAGACCGCCCTATGCTCGCGGCTTCTGGCGCGTTCATGAGTCGATTGCCTTGGATCTCAGAGGCCGTGCGCTGAGCCGAAAGTCCGTCCAGCCATACCTGGTCCAATGGGGTGCGCATCCGCGGCGCCTCGCGCAACACCGCCGTCCATAACTCGTTCGCCTCTTGCTGCTCACGCCCAGCCGTCAGTCCGCCGGATGCGAGCAGCACCCGGATCAGTGACTGCAGCCGCTCGGCGCTCGGGTAGTAGGCCCCAGATTCCCAATCTTGAATGGAGCGTCTGGTCGTGCCGACTCGCTCGGCGAGGTCGCGCTGGCTCAGTCCTGTCCGTCCGCGGTGCCGCAGCAAGAGCCCCGCAAAGG
>CBJLVJ010000100.1:0-8132 GCA_966426465.1 uncultured bacterium
GTAGCCGCATGGGCACGGGATGACGCGCGCGCAGGGTTACCACCGGTAGCGGCTCTACTGGCGAGGCTGGGTCTGCCAGCTCGAGCCTGAAGCGCTGCGCGATGGTGGTGAGCAGCAGCATCGCCTCGAGCTGGGCAAAGCCGCTGCCGATACACACGCGCTGTCCGGCGCCAAATGGCACATACGCGTAGCGCGGCAGCCGCGCCGCCAATCCATCCGACCAGCGCTCCGGGCGGAACTCATCCGGGGCGTCATAGAAGCGCGGATCGCGGTGGATGACCCACGGGCTCATCAGGACCGTTGTCCCGCGGGCGACCGGCTGACCCCCGATCTCGGTGTCACGGAGCGCCTCGCGACCGATCGCCCAGGCCGTCGGATACAGGCGCAGCGTCTCAGTCACCACGTGCTCGGCGTAGCTCAGCCGGGCCACATCCGCCGCGTTCGGCAGCCGACCACCGAGTGCCGCGTCAATTTCGGCGTGCAGACGCGCCTCGGTGGCCGGATGCTGCGCCAGGAGCACCCATGCCCACGTCAGCGCCAGCGCCGTCGTGTCGTGGCCGGCAAGCAGCAACGTCATGATTTCGTCGCGAAGCTGGCGGTCGGTCATACCCCCACCCTGGTCGTCGCGGGCCGAAAGGAGCATATCCAGCAGGTCGCTGCTGCGCTGGCGAGTGGCCCGCCGCTCGCCGACGATGCGGTACACCAGGTGCTCCAGATCGCGGACGGCCCGACCGTAGCGCAGGTTGCCGGGCGTGGGGACGCTGTCCGGCACCAGGATCATGAGGGTGTACAGGCGTGACCTGAAGTGCTCGGTCATCGCCTGGCTGCTGGTGCGGATACGCGTGAGGTCTTCGCCGACATCCGTGCCGAAAAGCGTTCGACCCACGATACGCAGCGTGAGCTCGGTCATTTCCTGGGAAATATCGCGGACCTCACCTGCCTGCCAGCCGTCACGCATGGCGACGGTGGCATCGACCATCGCCTCTGACAGAGCGGCAATCCGCTGGCGGTGGAAAGCCGGCTGCATCAGGCGGCGCTGGCGCAGCCAGAAGTCGCCCTCGCTCAGCAGCAGGCCCCTGCCAAGCAGCGACGCGAGACGCCGCGTGCCGAGGTTCTTGCGAAAATCGTGGTTGCGCGTCACCAGCACTTCTTCGACCAGCTCGGGATGGCCAATGAGCACGGCACGGGTGAGACCCAGTCGTACGCGCACGAAGTCGCCATAGTCGCGCGCGCAGCGGGTGAGCAGTCCGAGCGCGTCGCGGCTCAACTCGGGCAACAGACCGAGCACGCCGTGCGGTGGCACGGCGCGGCCGATGGCCACCGGCGGCGCCGCGGCGGCAGGTAGTCGGCTCGTCGTTGCAGTTGGCACGTCCGCGCGAACAGAATAGCCCATGGCCATAGCCACGCGTAGCGAAATCGAGATCGAAGCCGCCCCAGAGGATGTGGGGATGTCGACGCCCGGGCTCCGTAACCTGTCGCGACTGGTGCAGAGCTACATCGACCAGGGCAAGCTTCCCGGCGCAATCAGTCTGGTCGCACGACGTGGCAAGGTCGTTCATTTCGAAACCCGCGGCACCATGGACTACGAGCGCCGGCGACCGATGCGCTCGGACACGATTTTCCGTTTCTACTCGATGACCAAGCCGATCGCCAGCGTCGGCCTGATGATGCTCTACGAGGAGGCCAGGTTCCAACTGGAGGATCCTGCGTCGAAGTTCATTCCGGAGCTCGCAGGGCTGAAGGTCTTCGCCGGCGGGAACGCGGATTCCTATCAGGTGCGTGACGCAACCCGAGAGATGACCGTCCGCGACTTGCTGATGCACACCTCCGGCCTGGTCGCCCGAGACACGCAGTCGCCCGTGGGCGAGCTGTATCGCCGTGCCGGTTTCGCCGGCGCCGATTCGCGGTTCACGCTGGCGGAAATGATCCGTCGCCTGCGTGAGATTCCCCTGGAGGTGGACCCCGGCTCGCAGTGGATCTATGGCATTTCTACCGACCTGGTCGGCTACCTGTGCGAAGTGCTGAGTGGCATGCCCTTCGACCGCTATCTCGAGGAGCGCATTCTCGGCCCGCTGGGCATGGTGGACACCAGCTTCAGTGTCCCGCCGTCCAAAGTGGACCGCCTCGCCGCCAATTATGCCCCGCAGCACGGGAATCCGCGGTTCCGGCTGGTTGATGATCCGCTCAACAGTCCGTACGCACAGCCGCGGACATACTTTTCGGGGTCGGGTGGCCTGGTGTCGACGGCTGCCGATTACCTGCGCTTCTGCCGCATGCTGGCCAACGGAGGCCAACTGGACGGAGTCCGCATCATCGGGGCGAGAACGCTGCGACTGATGACGATCAATCATCTGCCTGGCGGCAAGGACCTGGCAACGGTCGCCCAGACCGCGGGCGAGACAGCGCGCGAGGGTGTGGGCTTCGGGCTCGGATTTGCCGTGCTGCTCGACCAGGCGGTGGCGCAGATCATCGGCACGCCAGGCGAGTTCTACTGGGGCGGCGCTGCCTCGACGGCGTTCTTCGTCAATCCGGTGGAGGACCTGATCATGGTCTTTCTCACCCAGCTCAGGCCGTCGTCCACGTATCCCATCCGTCGCGAGCTTCGCGCTACCATCTACTCCGCCATCACAGACTGACCGCCGCACGGTAACGTGAGGTATGCACGGGGATCAGAGCACTGGTGCTGACGACCAGGCCAGCGCGAATATCCGCGCGGCGGTGCAAGCCCGGCTCGAGCGGCTGAACTCGGATCTGCGAGTGCTGTCGCCGATCGGCATCGAGCGCGCGGCATGGGGTTGGGACCGCCACGACGCCACCCGGCTCGAAGCGTTGCACACCGCGGAGCAGGCGGCCCTGCACGCGATCGAGTCGTCAGACCAGGACGAAGCCTGGGACGAGTGGCGACGCCGCCTGTTTCAGGAAGTTGAGGGGCGGCACGCATTTCTCGCGTGGCGGGCCGAACATGGCGCGCACGCGCCGCACGTCCACAAGGCGGAGCAAGCCGCCTTCTCGGCCGCCCTGGGCGTTTTCGCCCAGGCGTGGATCAGCCATTCGCGCTACGCCACGCTGGTTGCGGCCATGGCCGAGGCCTTGCCCTGGCTGCTGCCGGAGCAGCCGCCCACGCCGGCATAAAAAGGAGCAGGGTGATGCCACGCCTCACGTCATTGTTTGCGGACTGGGCGGATCTCAACGCAGCCGACGGACCGGCCAGTGGCGAAGCGTTGGCCGACGCACTGATCCAGGCGTCCGAGGCACTGTCCGACGAAGTGCTGCGAGCGTTGCCGGCCACGCCCGAAGACGCCGCCGCGACGCTGGCCAACAGCCCATTCGCCGATCGGCTCGAGGGTGCCTACTTGCCGATCTCCTGGCTCGAGTCGTTCTGCGCCGGGCTACGGCTGCCCATCGCCGAGCTGGACTCCGGCTGGGACATCTCGGATGGCGAAACGGTGTACTTCTGTCCGCGGGCAATGCTGGCCGACGATCCCGATAGTCCCCAGGACACGCGCGCGTTCGTCCGCGTCGACGAAGTGCGTCGCTGGGAAAGCTAGTCGGTGGTCTGGCGGTGGTGGCAACGCGGCGTCGTGTACCAGATCTATCCGCGCTCGTTCATGGACAGCAACGGCGACGGAACGGGCGACCTGCCAGGCATCACCAGCCGGCTGGACTACCTCGAGTGGCTCGGCGTGGATGCCATCTGGATCTCACCCATCTTCCCTTCGCCGATGGCCGACTTCGGTTACGACGTCTCGAATTACACCGATGTCGAGCCGCTGTTCGGCTCGCTGAGCGACCTGGACCACCTGATCGCCGAAGCACACCGGCGTGACATACGCGTCATCCTGGATTACGTTCCCAACCACACCTCCGACCAGCACGCGTGGTTCCTCGAGTCGCGCCCTTCGCGCGACAGCCCTCGGCGTGACTGGTACATCTGGCGTGACGCGCAGCCGGGCGGCGGCCCGCCCAATAACTGGCTGAGCGCCTTTGGCGGTAGCGCCTGGGAGTGGGACGCCGAGACGAGCCAGTTCTATTACCACGCGTACTTGAAGGAGCAGCCCGACCTCAACTGGTGGAATCCAGCGGTCCAGGCGGCGATGTACGACGTCCTCCGTTTCTGGCTCGAGCGCGGGGTGGATGGCTTCCGCATCGACGCGCTGCGTCAGCTCGTCAAAGACAAGCAGCTGCGCGACAATCCGCCGAACCCTGAGTGGACTCCGGGTGACAACCCGTACCACTCGCTGTTGCCGATCTATTCGACCGACCAGCCTGAATTGATGGACATCATCCACCGCTTCCGCGAGGTGATCGACGAGTATGACGACCGGGTGCTCATCGGCGAGCTGTGGCTGCCGATCCAGCGGCTGGTCGCCTATTACGGGCGCGAGGGGCGCGGCTTGCACCTCCCGTTCAACTTTCATCTCATTCTGACGCCCTGGAAGGCGCGCCTGATCTCGGCCTTGATCGATACCTACGAAGCGGCGCTGCCGACCAACGCATGGCCGAACTGGGTGCTCGGCAACCACGACCGGTCGCGCGTGGCGAGCCGCCTCGGAGCGGCCCAGGCGCGTGTCGCGGCCATGTTGCTACTGACGCTGCGCGGCACGCCGACGGTCTATAACGGCGACGAGATTGGCATGCACGACGTGGCCATCCCACCGGCGCTGGTCCAGGATCCGGTCGAGCGCAACGTGCCCGGGCTGGGTCTGGGTCGCGATCCGGAGCGAACGCCGATGCAATGGGATGCTGGGGACAACGCGGGCTTCTCCAGCGCGACGCCGTGGCTGCCGCTCGCCCAGGACTATGCGACCGTCAACGTGGCTTCCCAGCGCGACGATGCGCGGTCGACGTTGTCATTGCACCGCCAGTTGATCCAGCTCCGACGAGCCAGAGCGGCGCTGTCGGTCGGGAGCTACCGGCCGGCGTATACCGATGACGGCGTCCTGGTGTACGTACGCGAGGCGGAGGGGCAACGAGTGTTCGTTGCGCTCAATCTCTCCTCCGTACCGCGCACCCTGCCGTGGTCGCCGGAGGCGGGCCGCCGCGTCGCGTTGTCGACCCATCTGGACCGTGAGGAGGACGTCGGCAACCGCCTCGAGCTGCGCGCCGACGAGGGAGTCGTCGTCGCCTGACAGCAGGCCTCTGGCGTACACGGCGAAGCAACCCCACGTAACCGGAATGCCGTCGAACCGTAACAGCCACCATCTTGCTCCACCGCGTCTCGGTGCGCGAGCCTGTAGACAGGCCCCCTGTGAGGACGCGAATTCTGGTCGTCGAAGATGACGTGGACGTGCGCCATGTCGTGTGCGACGCGCTCCAGGATGCTGGCTATGCGGTGGCAACGGCGACTGACGGCGCCGACGCGCTGGATCAGATCGATCAGCATCCGCCGGACGCCATCCTGCTCGACCTGGTCATGCCGTCGATGGACGGCTGGAGCTTTCTCGAGGCGTTTCACAACGACGACCGCTGCGTAGGCATTCCGGTGGGCATCATGTCGGCCAATCCGATGCTGCGTCACACGGCCGACGCGTTCGGGGTGCAGGTAGCCATCGCCAAACCCTTCGCCCTCGAGGAGCTCGTGGCGCGCGTGGAGCACCTGCTCAGTCCGTTGCCGTGTTGGGTGAGCGATCAGTACGGCGCGACGGAGGCCACGGCGCGCGTGACGCAGGATCGGTCCTCGGAGGAGGGCACGTACACAGCCCAGGCGGGGTCGACCGCGCCCGGGCTCACTTTCTGATAGCACTGGTCGATAACCTGGGCGAGACCGGGAAAATCGGCGAGCCGCAGGCCGGGCTCGTCGGCGTGTGGATCGACCACGATGGCCGACGGCGGTTGCGCCTCCAGGTCAGTGATGACCTGGTTCCGACTCTGGAGTGGTCGCGGCGAGGTCGTGTTGGTGAACTCAGCGATGACGAATCGGGTGGCTGGCTGGCGCCCGGACAGGGCGTAAATCTGCCCGGCGTTGCCCCAGGCAAAGATCGGGCCGGGTGGCGTCGACTGGCGCAAGAAGGCCGCGATCTGGTCTGGATCTGACGGAGCGGCACGCGGGCCCCGCTCGTACATGGCCCGCCGCATCTCGATCAGTTGAAAGCTGCTGGACAGCGCAAAAATAGCGCCCAGCAGCGCGATGAGCGACAGCCGGCCCGCAGCGGGTCGACCGAGGCCCAGTCCGTCACGGCCGGCTGCCTCCCAGAGGCGCCCGATACCCACGCCAGCAAGCAGCGCAAGGCTGGGTACCACCTGAGCAAACTCGCGGAAGCCGGCGATGGCGACCAGGCTGAAGACGCCCCACGTCAGCAGGAGGCGCTGCGGCGGCCGCACTGGACCGAGCCACAGCGCAAGGCCGCCGACGATCGCGCAGACAAACAACAGCGCCGCAGCCTCGGTGAGCACGCGGTCAATGCGCGTGGCCGGCGAGGTGAGCCCGGCAGGCGTCTGCCAGTAGCCGATCAGAAAGCGCTCCGCGTTATAGCGCCACGCTTCGTCCAGGAACGCACCCAGCGAGCCGACGCGCCACAGGACAAGCATGGTCACCGCGGCGGCAACCACGGCCCCGAGGCTCACGGCCGCCAGCCGACGACGCGCAGGTGCGGCGCCGAGGGCGCTCGGCAGCGAATAGACCACGAGGGCGACCAGCGTCATCAGCCCCGGTTGCTTGGCCAACCCGGCCACGAGCCCGGCCACGCCGGCCGCGAACCCCCAGCTGAACGGCGCGCGCTGGCTGGCCAGGCTGCGGACGTATGCGTAGACGGCCAGCGTGCTCGGCACCAGTGTCAGCTTGGTCGGGTTGCTGCCCTCCATGCTGATCATCGAGGCATTGGCGAACCACGCCACGAACACGCTCGCGAGCACGCCGACTCCCGCGCTCAGGCCAACGGCCCTGGCAATGGCAAACACGAGCAGCGCCGCGATCCAGGTCAGCCCGAGATCAAGCCCGTGGGCGAGCAGACTGATGCACGGCTGCGACGCGAGCGTGCCCCAGGTGCCCAGGCACATGCGCGACCAGTCCGTACCGACCGCGCTCTGGATCGTGGCCCAGTAGTAATAGGTGAGTGGCGGGTGGACGTCGTAGAAGTCAACGTAGGGTCGGGCGCCCTGCAGGATCATGCGACCGTACGTCGCGTACATGCCCGTGTCGGTGCCGATGGGCAGCAAGGTTTCGGGCAGCTTTGCCAGCAGGCCGAGGACGAGCACCGCTAGCGCGGCGAGTGCGATGAGCGCGCGGTGGTTCATGGTCGGCTGGGCCATGGTAGTGGACGCCCGCCGCGCCAGGATTTGTCCGGCCCAGATGGCATGCGTTCTGCCGCGGAAAGCTTTACATTTGACCTGCATAAACCAGGTTTGAGTTAGGAGAACGACGATTCCTCGTCCACCATTCGTTGCACGGCCACCGACGCCAACAGGCCCGCGCACCAATCGTCAAATACGCGTTCCCGAGGTGCGGGTCATCGACGCCGAGGGCCAGCAGGTCGGCGTCATGCCGACCGAGGAGGCAGTTCGTCGGGCTGAAGAAGCCGGACTGGATCTGATCGAAGTCGCGGCGACGGCCGATCCGCCCGTCTGCCGCATCGCCGATCTGGGGAAGTTCAAGTTCGAGCAGGAGAAGCGTGCCCGAGACGCCAAGAAGAATCAGCACATCTCGGAATTGAAGGAGGTGCGTCTGCGGCCACGCACCGACGACCATGATCTCCAGGTCCGTGTTCGCGCCGCGCGGCGGTTCCTCGAGGAAGGCCACAAGGTGAAGGTGGAGGTGCGGTTCCGCGGCCGCGAGGCCACTCATCCTGAGGTTGCGCGAGACCAGATTCAGCGCATCGCGCAGGGTGTGGCCGACATCGCCATTGTGGAGCGAGCGCCATCACTGGAGGGACGCTCGATGTTCGCTATCCTGGCGCGCGGCCGCGCGCGTCAGGCTGAGGAGGGGCAAAAGCCCGCGCAGCAGACCGCCTGATGGCGGCGTCAGCGAGGGTGGCGCCAGCCGAGTAGCGCCACCCTCGCTCGATTCCACTACTTCTTGCCGTTGGTCGAGGAGCCGACTTCGGCCGTATCCTGGACGGCAGCTTCGGCGCGATCCGCGGCTGCGGTGGCTTCGGTCTGGCCGACGATGGTGTCCACGACACCGTAGTCGCGCGCCT
>CBJLVJ010000101.1:0-8117 GCA_966426465.1 uncultured bacterium
GGCGCCGACGGGGGCGGCTACCCGTTCGGAGACGCCGCCGCCAGTGAGCCGCGCCGTTCGACCCATCCGTCTCAGCGGAAGAACTCGACCACGCGGGCTGGTTCGTCAGAGGAAGACCTCCCCTGCCGGTCGGCAAGATTTGAGGCAACGCAGGTACGCCAGAATATCGGCGCGTTTTAGAACGGACGTTCTATACTTGGTGCATGTCGCCCAGCTTCTTCCGGTGTTCCGGGTGATTGCGATGTGCGGTGCCGGCCCGGCGTCTCGCCGCGGGTGGCCGGCCATCACAACCCATTCTCGAATCGTCCGTGCAGTCGAGGCAGGCTCTGCTCACCACACTGCGGCATGGGCATGACAAGCACGCCAGCCGCTGATCGCGGGTCGGCTCACGACGGTGTACTGGCCCTCGGTGACACCGACGCGGAACCGAGCGACTGGCTTGACTGGGAGCCTGGCGCCGACCAGGCCCAGGCCCCGGAGCCGGTGTGGACGCCGGACCCGGAGCACCTCGAAACACACGCCGTGTCGTTCGTACCCCATGTCGCGGTGCGCCCGTACGTCTACCAGCGCGAGGCGGTGGGCGCCTGGCTGGCCAGTGGCGGCCGAGGGGTGGTGGTGCTGCCAACCGGCGCCGGCAAAACGGTTGTGGCCCTGATGGCCCTCGAGCAGGTACCCGTCCGCACCCTGGTCGTGGTTCCGACCATCGAGCTCCTCGGCCAGTGGCGCACGGCCCTGATCGACCGCGCCAGCGTCCCGCCAGAGCAGGTTGGTGTGGTTGGCGGTGGCGAACGCTCCACCGGTCCAATCACCGTGATGACCTACGACTCGGCGGCCATGCCCGGGCGCGATCTGGCTGGCTTCGGGCTGTTGATCGTGGACGAGGTGCATCACCTGCCCGCTCGCGCCTATCGCGCGATTGCCAGGCGCGCGAGCGCGCCCTGGCGCCTGGGACTGAGCGCCACACCCGAGCGGATGGACGGCGCCCACCTGGACCTGGCCGAGCTCATCGGCCCGGTGGTCTATCGGCGGCTGCCGGCCGAGCTCGCCCGCCAGGGGCACATTGCCGCCTATCGCGAGGAGCGCGTGTTCGTCGACCTCGGCCCCGACGAGCGGATGCGCTACGACATGCTGATGGCCGAGTACCGCTGGTATCTGGCTTCCCACCGGCTCGCGCTTGGACCCAACGCCTTCGCAGAGCTTGTCCTGCGCAGCGCCCGCGATCCGGCCGCGCGACGCGCGCTGCGCGCGCACCAGCAAGCGCGGCTGGTCGCGCTGAACGCCGAGGCCAAGGTGAACCGTGTCGAGCAATTGCTCGAGCGCCACCAGGCAGACCAGGTGCTCGTGTTCTCGGAGTACGTGGCCATGGTCGACGTGCTGAGCAGCCGGCTGGGGCTGCCGGCCATCAGCTACCGCACGCCGCCCGATGAGCGGCGAGCCATCCTGGAGCGCTTCCGCTCCGGCCGCTACAGCAAGCTGACGGCCGGCCGTGTCCTCAACGAGGGCGTGGATGTGCCGGATGCCAACGTCGCCATCGTTGTCAGCGGCAGTGCCAGCACCCGCGAGCACATCCAGCGCCTCGGGCGTGTCCTGCGTCCCAAGCCTGGTCAGGCGGTGCTGTACGAGATCATCAGCCGTGGCACGACCGAGAGCCGCACCGCCCGTGCCCGGCGGCCGCGCCCTGCCAGAGGAGGTCGCCAGGCATGGGCCTGGCGTTGAACCAGGTCCCGCTGACCATGCGCCGGGTCGCGGGCCAGCTGAACGTGTATCCCCGTCTGCTGCGGGATGGGTCGATGTTGCCCCGTATCGCGCTGGCCATCGACTACTTCGAGTCGCTGCTCGGACAGGAGCGCCAGCAGATGCAGCCCGAGATGCTGGTCGAGCTGTTCGGCGATCCGAGATTGGCGCGGGGCATCGCGGCGGCGCTCGGCCACAGCTATCGGTTCCGGGCGCAGCGGATGGATGAGGTGGTGGGAAGGGCCGGGGCGGGGCGCCTGAAGCGAGCCGGCCTGCCCAGTTCGCCGACGCTGCGGCTGTGGCTGTACGACCAGCTCAACGGTGCGCACGCCGGGTTCCTGCCCGCGCGTCTGCGAGCCGAGGTCTGGCCGCACCTGGAAGCCGAGTTGCGCCTGCGACCTGGCCAGCTCGAGCAGTTGCTTTACCTGGACCGTCCGGAGCACTTGCGGCTCGAGCGCCTTGGTGCGCGCCCGCGTCCGGTTGACGTCGCTGCCCGGTACAACTTCCAGGTGCTGGAGTGCCTGCTCCGCCACGCACAACTGGTCGAGCTGGTGGTCATCGGGCCGACCGCCGAGCACGCCGACGCGCTCGTCGTGTGGTGCCGAATGCATCAGGTGGATGCGGTCTTCGATCGCACGAACGCGCGGTTCCGCCTCGCGGGCCGTCAGGATGCGCTCGGCGGCTGGGCCCGCCACGGACGGCACCTGGCGCGGTGTCTGCTCGAGGTGCTCGAGCATGGCCGTGGACTGATGGCGGAGGGTACGGCGTACGTGACAGTTCGTGGTCGCGCCGGCAGGCTCCGGCTTGGGACGGAGCTGCTCGACATGCTCGGGGGCCCGGCAGCAGCGCCCGAGGCATGGGAGCCAGACGACCTCTCGCGCGTCCTGCGCAGTTGCTCGACCACGCTGCGAGGCTGGGGCTGGCGTGTCCGCGCCCAGCCTGACCCGCACGTGTGTGCCGAAGGCGTGGTGCTGCCCGATCTGCTGGTGCAAAGCGCGCCGGAGATGCCGCGCTACCTGATGGTTGCCGTCCGAGGCGCCCGCCACGCTCGGCGTCTGGCAGCCATCGCGCGTACAGCCACGACCGGCGAGCGGCTGGTGTTCGTGGCACGAGAAAGCGACCTGAGCGAGCTGCGCGCCGTTGGCGCCCAGGTTGTGGCGATTCCATGCGCGCCCGACGGGTTGCTCGCGCGTGCGCAGCTGGCGAGATGCCTCCGCGACGAACTCTCGGCTGAGGGCACGCAGGCCGCCTGATGCGACCGAACCGGGAGTGAACAGCTGAGCCGGTTTCGAGCAGCCGGCGACAAGGCTCCTCGATGCGCACGTCGGTGACGCGCGCCTCTCGCTCGGCGCCGCTACGCCCCCTCGCCTACCTGAACAGGCTCACGCGCTCGGGCGCTATCGACTCGCGAATATGTGCGGCCAAACGCTCGGCCTCCGCACGCGTGCAGTCCAGCATCTCGATCTCCGCGATGAGCTCGGGCCAGGGCGTGCCTGTCGCATACCTGTGCAGCAGCCATTCAACATCGATCGGCTCGAGGCCGAAGTGCACCGCGAGTTCGCCGACACTCAAGGGTCTCTGGAACATGGGTTCTAGAGCCTAACCGGTCCCGGGCCGGGTCCGGTAGGGGGGCGAGGTCACAATTTGCCCGCCGGTTGCCCGCGCTGTGACGGACCGGGATCTCTGACCCCGGTGCATCGCGTACAGGAGGCCGCCCAGGTATGCAGCATGGCGCGGGGGACTACCGGATACTGCCCGCGGTTCGGTAATGTGAAGCCCGAGCCGTGGCTGTCCTCCCGTCCCAGGCAGTGGACGCGCCCACCGACGGACACGCCGGTCGCCGCGAGACGCCACTCAGACGCCAATACGAGGAGCTGAAGCGTCAGCACGCGGACTGTGTGCTGCTGTTCCAGCTCGGTGACTTCTTCGAGAGCTTCGAGGACGACGCCCGCGTCGTTGCCCGCTCGTGCGGCGTCACGCTGACCTCGCGCGAGTTCGGCAAGGGTGACCGGGTGCCGCTGGCAGGCGTCCCGGTCGCTCGCCTGGACACGTTTCTGGCTCGCCTGGTCAGTGCCGGCTTGCACGTCGCGGTGGCCGAGCAGGTCAGCCCGCCCGGCTCGGGTCTGGTGGAGCGGGTCATCACCCGCGTGGTCACGCCCGGCACGGTGGTCGAGCCAGGTCTGCTGCGCGATCGGGAGAACCACTACCTGGTCGCTGTGGTGCGCGGCCACGCCAGCCTGGGGTTGGCCTACGTCGACGTCTCCACGGGCGAGTTCGCCACCGCCCAGCTCGAGGGCGACGAGGCGGAGGCCCACCTGCGGGCCGAGCTGCAGCGGCTGAACCCGGCCGAGCTCCTGATACCCGAGGGTCAGGCCCTTCCGGACGAGACCGGTGCCCAGCTCACTACCTACCCGGCCTGGTGCTTCGGCGAGGCGGTCGCTCGCCAGCGCCTCCTGGAGCAGCACCGCGTCCAGTCGCTGGCCGGTTTGGGCTGCGACGGCCTGGCCGAGGCCACGGGCGCGGCGGGCGCCCTGCTGGCCTACCTGGACGAGCACGACCGAAGGTTGGCGCACTCGCTTGCTGGCCTGCGCACCTACGCCGCCGGGCGGGGCATGCTGCTTGACCCGCCCACCCGGCGCAATCTCGAGCTGCTGCGTGGCCTGCGTTCAGGGCGCCTCGACGGCAGCCTGCTGGGCGTGCTCGACCGCACCCGCACGCCAATGGGTGGGCGTCTGCTGCGCACCTGGCTGGGAGAGCCGCGGCTCGCCCGCGGCGAGATCGAGCCGCGCCAGGACGCCGTCGAGGCCTGCCTCCTGGCCGAGGACATCCGGCCACTCCTGGCCGAGTCACTCGGCGGCATCGGCGATCTCGAACGGCGGCTCGGACGCATCGTGCGCGGCGTCGCCACCCCGCGCGAGCTGCTGGGGTTGGCCGAGGCCCTGCGCGCGGTGCGCGACCTGCGCGACCTGGTGGCCGATATGGATGCCTCGGCGCTCTGGCCGTACCTGGCCGAGCTGGACCCGTGCCCGGACCTGGTCGAGCTGCTCGACCGCGCCGTCGCACCGCCGGGCAGCGGCCGGACCATCCGCCCGGGCTACCACCCCGAGCTGGACAGCCTGGTCGAGTCGATGACCACCGGCCGTAAGCAGATCGCTCAGCTCGAACACACCGAGCGGCAGCGAACGGGCATCCGCTCGCTGAAGGTTGGCTTCAACAAGGTCTTCGGCTACTACCTCGAAGTCACACGGCCAAATCTGGCCCTGGTGCCGCGCGACTACCAGCGGCGCCAGACGCTGGCCGCGGCCGAGCGCTTCGTCACGCCCGGCCTGAAGGAGTTCGAGCGACGCATCCTGTCGGCCGAGGAGCGAGTGGCCGAGCTCGAGCGCGACGTGTACCAGAGCATCCTGGCGGAGGTGAGCGCCAGTGCAGCGATCCTCCGCCGGGTGGCCCGCGGCGTGGCTCACCTCGACGTGTTCGTGGCACTGGCCGACTGCGCCCGAGCCGGCGGCTGGTGCCGACCTCGCCTGACCGACGGCGACGACCTGGACATCCGCGGCGGCCGCCACCCGGTGGTTGAGGCCCGCCTCGAGCCGGGGGCCTTCATTCCCAACGACTGCCAGCTCGACTGCGCCGACCGCCAGGTCCTGTTGCTGACCGGCCCGAACATGGCCGGCAAGAGCACGTACCTGCGCCAGGTGGCCGTGATCGTGCTGCTGGCCCAGATCGGTGCGTTCGTGCCAGCCGAGGCGGCCATCATCGGCCTGGTCGACCGCATCTTCACCCGCGTTGGCGCCCAGGACGACATCGCCGGCGGCGCCAGTACCTTCATGGTCGAGATGATGGAGATGGCCGTCATTCTCCGCCATGCCACCCGTCGCAGCCTGCTGGTGCTGGATGAGGTCGGTCGCGGCACCAGTACTGATGATGGGCTGTCCATCGCGCGGGCGATCGTCGAGGACGTCCACGACCGGTTGGGCGCCCGCACGCTGTTCGCCACCCACTTCCGCGAGCTCGCCGCGGTAGCCGCCGAGCTGCCGCGGCTGAGCGTGTTCCACACCGCCGTGGCCGAAGAGCACGGCCGCGTCGTGTTCCTGCGACGCGTGGAGCCCGGCGCGGCCGATCGCAGCTACGGCATCCACGTCGCCCGGTTGGCGGGGCTGCCGGAAGGAGTGACCGACCGCGCTCAGGCGCTTCTGCGCGATCTCGAGCGCGCCCGCGTCGTCAGCAGCTCGGCGCCCGTGGGGAGGCAACCCCTCGATCGCGTGCCCGGCGGCCTGGAAACGGCCGTGCTCGGGATCGACCTGGCGACCACCACACCGCTCCAGGCGCTGAATCATCTTGCTAGCCTCCAGGAGCGTGCTCGCGCCGCTCACGTCTGAAACCCGCCCCATCCACGTGCTGCCACCCGACGTGGTGGAGCAGATCGCGGCTGGCGAGGTGGTGGAGCGACCCGTCTCTGTCGTCCGCGAGCTGATCGACAACGCGCTGGATGCCGAGGCCACTGACATCGGCGTCGAGCTGCTCGGCGGGGGTCTGGAGCTGATCCGCGTGGCGGACAATGGCCACGGCATCCCAGCCGACCAGGTCGAGCTGGCCTTCGCCCACCACGCCACGAGCAAGATCGGCTCGATCCAGGACGTGTACGCACTGCACACGCTCGGGTTTCGGGGAGAGGCGCTGCCGAGCATCGCGGCCGTTGCCGAGGTGAGCCTGGCCACGCGCACACGGGAGGCGGCGGTCGGGACGCAGATCGTCGCCACCGCGCACGATGTCGGCCGCCGGCAGCAGATCGCCCGTCAGCCTGGGACAACGGTCACGGTGCGGCACCTCTTCGCGACCGTGCCGGCCAGGCGCAGATTCCTGGCATCGCCTCGGACGGAGTCAGCCAGGGTCGCCACGCACGTCAGGCGAATGGCGCTGGGCCATCCAGGCGTGCGCTTCGCGCTGACGATCGACGGCCGACTGGCGTTCGCCTCGCGCGGACTCGGCGACGACCGTGCGGTGCTGGCCGACCTGTACGGAGCGAACGTCGCAGCCGAGCTGCGAGCGTTCGGCGCCGACAGAACCCGCGGCTACATCAGCCCGCGCAGCGTGACTCGTCCCGATCGTCAGCAGCTGACGCTGGTGATCAACGGGCGTCTGACCAGCGCGCGGGGAGTTCTCGAGGCGCTTGAGACGGCCTACCGGCCGGTCCTGCCGCGCGGCCGGCACCCGATCGCGCTCGTCAGACTGACTCTGCCGCCCGAGGACGTCGACCCGAACGTTCACCCGGCCAAGGCCATCGTGCGTTTGCGGCGCGAGGCCGAACTGGCCGAGCATCTGGCAGCAGCGGTGCGCGAAGCGTTGGCGCGGGCACCGGACAGACCAGCGGCCGACGCGGATTTTGCGTTCGGTCCCGGCCAGCTCGGTCTGCCACGGCCGAGGCGCCGGATGACCGGGTTGTCGCTCCGCGAGGGAGGGCAGGGTCAGGCCGGTCATCAGCTGGCGGCGGCGCTGCTGGCTCCCCGCAGCCTGGCGCAGATCGGACAGGCGTTGGTCCTGGTCGAGGCAGAGAGCGGCTTGTTCCTCGTCGACCAGCATCGCGCCCATGAGCGAGTCATCTACGAGCGTCTGCGTGCCAGCGACCGGCTGGATAGCCAGGCGCTGCTCGAGCCGATCGTGCTCGAGCTCAACCCGCATCAGACGGTGCAGATTCTCGAGCGCCTGCCGACGCTCCAGGCGCTGGGCTTCGATTGCGAGCACTTCGGCCACCACGATTTCCTGGTCCGGTCGGTCCCGGCGATCCAGGGTGGCGAAGACCTGGCGGAGGCGTTGCCGGAGCTGATCGCGGAAGTAGCCAGGGTCGACGATGGTTGGCAGGCGCGCTTGCTGGCCAGCCTGGCCTGCCGCGCGGCGGTGCGCCGCGGCCGCGGACTCGGCAGCCCCGAGCTCCGCCACCTGCTGGGCGACCTGGCGGCCACGACCACGCCGGCAGCCTGCGCCCACGGCAGTCCGGTCGTGCTCCATTTCAGTGGCGAGTTTCTGCGACGCCAGTTCCGCTGGTGAAGCGAGATCCTGGCAGCGGAGTGACGCTCAGCGCCACATCGCGAGTAACTAACGCGCTTCTCGCCTTGACCGTGAAGCGATCACCGATGGGACGCCAACTGGTCGAGCTGCAGGAGCTATCTGGTGCAGGACGAGGCTTCATCAGGCCACGAGCACGCCGAGCTTGGCCAGCTCGCCAAGGCGCAAGTAGCGCCCGTCGCTACGGCTCAAGGCGAGTCTGCCAGGAGCCGCGGCCTGCGCGAAAGCGCGATGTGGCGGCTGCGGACGGCAGCGTGGGTCCAGGCAGACGCTCGGGCGTACCTGACGGCGGCCCACGTCCTCCGGTGCGTTGCGCACCC